>CAZYBR010000072.1:0-1572 GCA_964645905.1 uncultured archaeon | reverse complement strand
GTTTATAAATGTTTGTTAGGAAAATTACTTAGATGTGATTAATCTCTGAATAAGCTCGTTGCTTCTTCTCATGCCTTCCGGGATTCTATCAGAGAAAAAAATCCTGGCTTCTTCAAATTGTCTATGATAGCCCCCTACATCTCCATTCCCGACAATAGTTGCCCATTCTCTAACAGATGTATGGAATTCCAAATTATGATTTCTTAATTTTAAATCAGACAATGAAGTTTTTATTGATTCCTCAAGCAATTCGGGGTTTCTCAATAAATACTCGACTATTCCGAGCCTTAATCTGAAAGGAGGAGTTTGACATACCATATTATCATAGGGATTTATTCCAGCTTGATACCACGCATCTGCCATAGCTAATAAACTTAAATGAGAATTTGGTGTTCTTTGGTCAGGAGGCATTCCTAAACTAAATTCTCCCATAATTCTATCGTCTAAAAGTATGTGAGGGTTCCCATCTCTAAAAATAAACTCCCCAGCATCTCTTATTCTTTTTCTTAATTGTTGCTCTTCTTCTTGAATCATCAAACTGAACAATTCTGTTACGGATTTTGCATATTGTCTGACCTGTCCTCTGGCAAAGGGGTTGTGTATTGCTAATCCGGAATATACATGAGATTTTCCGCCATAGACTCTTAAACACATCAAAACTTTAACATTATCGATACCACCAACATAAGTTGAATTCTCCCAAGGGAAACTGCCCATGTTCTTCCATGCTGTACCCATTGCTTCAAAGCCTACATGAGTAACTGCCTGTGTATCTGCGGTTATTCTATCATGTTCCTGGTATGAAGGTAATTCCAGGATTTTAGTACCTACTCTTTCAAAAGCATCTCTCGCTCTTTGATAAGCATCTTCACTGCCCCTATGTCTTACTAAAGCCGAGCTTTGTCCATGTGGTTTAATAGATGGACCAAACAACCAATGCCAGTTTACTATATTTACATCTTCAGGCAAATATCTATCAAAAGCTTCTACAGCAGGAGTCATAACAGAAGTTCCTGATGAAACAACTGCATCTTTTCTTGTCGATGGGCCATATTGCGCTACGGCTTTTTCTATTCCTTCAACAGGCACTAAATAAAATATTATGTCACTTCTTCTTGAAACTGCAACCCCGTCACCTAAGATGTGAATCCCGGTTCCTTCTAGATCCTGTTCTAATTGGCTTCTCTTTTCTGGCAAGTCGCATCCATTTACCCTATAGCCTAGTCCAGAAAAGATTTTTGCATATAACTTGCCCATATCCCCTAAACCAATAATTCCAATTTCCATATCAGACTGAAATAGATTTATGTTTATAAAGTTTTTCTGTTGTCACTACTTGAAAGAAATCATGAAAATCCGACCACTCTGGATTCCACTCTGTTCATCCAGAGTTTTCTATTTTCGGGCATAATGATAAATCCCATATAACCCATTAGAAATTTTGAAGACGATAAAATTTACAATACTTGGGAATTGGTAAGGATTGAGTGTACAGAGCAATCACCTACCCCTTACTCCTTTCCCAACCACTTCCGCTATCTTATTTGCAGACAACCCGTATTTCTCATAAAG
>CAZYBR010000071.1:0-1637 GCA_964645905.1 uncultured archaeon | reverse complement strand
AGAAGCTAAAGGAAATGTTTAAATACTTAACATTCTATGTTAATTGATATATGAAGTTAGATGATGTGAATGGAACAAGAATTCCATATAACTGAAATAAAGGATTTACCTGAAGGTGATGTGGCAAGACTTGATTTCAGATGGGTGATAAAAAGAGGGAAAATAATAGACTTTGCGATTAATGTCAGCCTCTTAGAAAATGAGAAAATTACAGATGTATACAGAGTTGATACAAAACACGAATATCTACATGAGCAAAGATTTTGGGTCTCACCCAAACCGAAGGCATTAGACATGGGCTATAATGTCGCATTTGCAGAAAAGAAAAAGGAAGTGTTTGAAAACTACGAAAGATGGATTAAACTTTTCAAAGAAGCAAGAAAAAGAGGTGAGATATATGATGGATAGAACAGATAAAATGGTGAGTAGAATGATAGACTTTGCTTTAGAAAAGCCTGAAGTAGCTCCAAGTAAAGTTCTGGTAATTAATCTAAGTAAGACCACTCTAGAGAAAGTTCTGACACCTAGTAGAATGGATTTGGTAAGGAAAATAAGAGAAAAAAAACCTAAATCGGTTGGCGAATTAGCAGAATCAGTTAGGCGACCCATTGAAGCTGTCTCTAGAGATTTAAACATTCTTGAGAATTACGGATTACTAACTTTGGTGAAAACGGGTAAAATAAAGAAACCAGAAATTGAAAAAGATATACTTATGATACCATTAAAAAATTGACTGGGCATGAGTGCATTTCAACCTATGAAATATTCATTTGTCTATAGGCAAACCAGTTAAAAATGGATCGTAATTCCAGTAGCATCATCACTCTTTTTAAACCTCGGATATTTTAGACATTCCGGATCAGACTCTTCTAACTCTCTTACATATCGAAGCAAACCATTTACTCTTCTATCTCTAATAATTTCTGCAGTTTTATTCCAATCGACATAGTTCAAAGGATCTTCCGTGGGCACTCCCAACCCATCTGTTACTAAAGCAAGTAATGCTACATTTCTTAGTGAGCGTTTTCCATATTGTATAAGCTCATCTGGAACATGTTGCCCGTTAATAGCACCATAGCCACCTTCTACTGTCGTATTTGCTCTGTACCTGTTGACCTTTGCTACCGGTAAGGCATATGCTTGTAAATCTCTCACAGTACATAATCCTTTCCCTATCCCCTCTACCCATCTTCTATAAACTTCAGAATCGCTTGGTCGCATTTGGTCTATTGTGTGAATTTCGAATCCGCCGTTTGTGTTGAAAGCGAAAATCATGCCATCTCCGAGTTGGACAAATTCATAACTATCTCCTGATAATCTGACTACTGCTACTCCATTAGCTGACCAGAGGGCATCGGCTTCGTTAATATCTATACCATGAATAGAATACTGTTTTCTGATTGTTCGACTTGCTCTTTGGATTAACTCATTTAAAGAGTCTGCAGGATTTGAATTTTCAAATGTTTCTTTAGCAATTTCTGAAGCAATTTGACCGCCTGTCCTACCTGATTCATCTACAAATCCCACTAAGGATGTAGCTCCGTCGAACACACCAAAAAGATTGTTTCCTATTAAAAGCTGGTCTTCATTTACTCTACCGACACCTTTGTCACGTACATGTTCAATTCTCATAATTT
>CAZYBR010000070.1:0-1695 GCA_964645905.1 uncultured archaeon | reverse complement strand
GTAAGCGTCGGAAAGGTCCTTGTTTTTTATCAATATGACCGTCAATGGATCCCATATAAGAAATCCGATATTTCTGCCGAATATCATGGTCGGTGTTGGGTTGAAAAAACTCTTGTCTATATACCTGTAACGCATATGAGGATATTTGTATACGAATTTCGTGCCTTTCTGTGCTATAAGGCGCTCCCGGTGCCCAATCCTCTGCTCTTTTTTTAAATAACTCTTGATTATATGAGGAAATCTTTCCTCGAACTTCGTTTCGTCAATTCCAAAGCTCAGAAGCTCATTCGACTCTTTCAGGACCTTATTTAGAAGTGTCTTGAATCCCTCTATACCCTCGTATATCTCGACCTTCACGTGCTTTTTCTCCAGTTCAGACAATTTTACCAGGGAAGGTATTATCTCCTCCAGATGCTCCTTCTTCTCCCTGATAAGTTCTTCCAGCTTGGAAGGGTGTGCCGCACTGTAGAATTTCACGTTATTCTTTACGACATAGCTCACCAGACCCTTTTTTATCAGCTTGTCAAGGAAATCGTATATCGTGGTGCGGTGCATCTTTGTTTCCATCTTTATCCTATTCACCTTGGATTCTCCTGATGACAAAAGAGCCAGATACACCCCTGTCTCGCCGTCGGAAAGGCCCAGTTCCTTTAGCACATCTTTTTTGTCCATTATTTTGCTTCAGTTTAAAACCTTAAATTGTTGTCGTTTAACCGACAGCATAGATTAATATCACCACTAATACATAGTTACAAATATGAAGGCGTGGTTGGTATCTGGGATAATTTCTATTATCATAATCGCAGCGGTTACTGTATATTTCACACAGTCTACAGGTCAGGTAACTGCAAAAAAAGAAGTTAAAGTCGGGGCTATGTTGTGGCTGTCAGGCGACTACAGCGTTTTTGGCACATCTATGCAGAGGGGCATAGAAATTGCCTTGGATGAGCTTAACCAAAAAGACATAAATTACAAAGTCATTTTTGAAGACGAAGGCACGATTGATGTAGTGAAAGCAGTCGAAATCAGCAGAAAACTCATAGATGTGGACAATAGCGACGTGGTTCTAGCGCCTGCCGCCAACGAAGGCAAATCAATATCGTCTATTTTTGAATCCGCAAAAGTGCCGGTAATGATACTTTTCGATTCCAACAACGAGATAGCGAAAGGCGATTACATGTTCGGGATAGGCTTTTCAACAGAAGGCGCAGCCAAAACAATGGCGGAATTTGCACACAAAAATCTCAGCGCGAAAACCATTTCAATAATCTATACTTTTGATGACTGGTCACAATTCATTGCAAACGAATTCAAAAAAGAGTTTGAAGCGGCAGGCGGCAGGGTTGTCAGATTTGAAGGCGCAAATGCAGAGGAAAAGGATTTCAGAACTTTTATAACAAAGTCCGGGGATTCGGATGCAATATATGCACCTCTTCTCTTTCCCAGCATTATGATAAAGCAATCAAAGGAGCTTGGTTACTCAGGTCATGTCATCTCTGCAGATGCACTGGACCAAAATCAGATAAACGCGGCAGGCAATGCAGCTGAAGGCGTTTATCATACAGTTGTCTATGTGCCTGAAAATGAGAAACTTCGCAAGCTTGTGGAAAAGTACAAAATCAAATATGGAGAAGAGCCTGAAATACTTCCTATGGTGGCAATAGGCTATGACGCAATGTATGCAATAGATGCGGC
>CAZYBR010000069.1:0-1701 GCA_964645905.1 uncultured archaeon | reverse complement strand
TAATTCCTCCTGTTCATGGCGACACGAAAATAATGGATCTGCCAGAGGAATGGTTTAGTGCAAGCAAACAAGTTGCAGACATTGTGGATTTCAGATTTTCCCTCGTGCGAGGAAAAGAGGCTATCAAGATTGACGACACGCAAAATAAAACAGTCCAAGCACTGCAGGAAATAGCTCTGGCAAAGAATTCTCTGGAAATAGATGCGGAATTCAAGAAAAGACCGAGAGGTGTGTTTTTCAACGAGGACGTACAGCCGTTCGGTCCTAGTGCACTCCTGAAAGAAATGAAAGTTGGTAATACAAAAATGGAACCGCGACTGGAGAAGGCATATTATGACACAGATTTGAAGGCTAGGGATGCGATGGTGAGCCTGTATGGAAAGGGGATTGTAATTTCGGCTATACAAAAAGCATTGAGCGTGGCGTCTTTCGGCCTTGAAAAGGGCAGGAAGCTTGTGCCGACAAGGTGGAGCATAACAGCTGTCGACGATACTCTTGGGTTGCACCTGCTTGAAAAAGTAAGAGATTATCCTGTTATGGAGACGTACCATGTTTTCGAATACACCCGGATGAACAATACGTTTTTCATATTATTGATGCCGGGTTACTGGCAGTATGAGTTTCTTGAAGCCTTCATCAGGGTGCTGGGAAATGAGGAAGTTATATTTTCTGATTGGGAACCGAATGCGGGAAAGAAGGAGTATGCCAGCATTGGAGGGTGTTTTTATTCAACGCGCCTTGGCATACTTGAAGCATTAGATAAGATGGGAGTACAGGCTGGTGCACTTGTGTTCAGGGAAAGCTACCCAAACTACACTCCGTTGGGTGTATGGTTGGTGCGTGAATGCACGAGAAGTGCGATGAGTAAGAGACCGAAGGAATTTGAGGATATGAAATCTGCATTGAATTATATCTCTGGCAAACTTTGGTTGCCATTTTCAAGATACAGGGAAAAGAGTGTTTTGTTAAGACAATCTTCTTTAAAATGGTTTATTTGAAGTAAAATTAGGCGTACACCAGTGGATATATCATATCAATGAATCTTCTAAATTCTTTACTTGTAAATGACATTTTTTCTTGCTTGACATCAGGTTGGTTTCTAACTTTAGGTGACAGTGCTGTACTTCGTGGTGTAACAAAAAGCAGATTACTCTGCTCTAAAATTTGCGGGAATTCTCGCTTATGATTACGAAACCCGTCAAATTTCTTTTGATGATAAATCTTATTATCTGACGTTGTGTATTGGCAAACCGCGACTATACGTGCATCATTTTCGTATAGTTCTACTACGATGCCACTAGTAGCTGATATACCACCAACCGAATAAAATCCAAACAGCTCGGGTGTTATAGGAACGCTAGGATGAAGCACTTGATATATTTCAGCTGTTTCTTTAGGAGGAATAACTACTTTTGGAGGAAGTAGACTAGACATATACCAAAAGGCCAATTCTCTGAATATTCTCCCCGTAAACTTTTTCTTGGCATCGGGATTATTCGATGTAAGCCTTTTTTCTCTAGCTTCGTGACGCAGTTCTACGAGAAGGTTCTGGAATTTAGGATTGCCTTTAACTACAGTTAGAAGTGGGGTACCATACCTGTACGAAATACATGGGCTTGAACTTTCAGGTGTTTCTTTTTGTATGCAAGCAATGCCATATACTTTGTCCAAAATGCCAGAAGTGGAATAAACCATAGATTA
>CAZYBR010000068.1:0-1750 GCA_964645905.1 uncultured archaeon | reverse complement strand
GGGTCTTCAAGCATTGGAAGATGGGAAATACAGCACGGAAGAATAAGGATTTATTGATGAAAGTTTAATTTTATTTCTATGTTCAGTGGTAAAAATTCTGATTTCTCAAAGAAAAGTTTAAATAAAAATCCGAAATTTCCTAAAATTAATGAAATTAATGTGGTGTTATTAATGTCAACAAAGCCAATACCAAAATCTTTTCCATCTAGATTATTGTACGAGAATCATCCTTTGTACGTCAAGGCTAGACGAGATCCTGTAGTATTTCTACAAGAACATGGTGAATTGAGAAGACAAATCTTTGGAATAGAAATGATTGCTTCTGAAAACTTCCCCAGTGAAGCAGTCTTAGCTGCTTTATCATCTCCTGCAAATAACAAATATGCGGAAGGGTATCCTGGAAAAAGATATTATGGTGGATGTGAATTTGTCGATTTGACAGAACAAACTGCCATAGAAAGAGCAAGAATATTGTTCTCAGCTCGACATGCAAATGTTCAGCCGCATGCCGGAACACAAGCAAATCAAGCTGCATTTCTGGCTCTTATGGATCCTAGAGACACTATACTTAGCATGAATCTGGACCAAGGCGGACACCTAAGCCATGGGTCTTCTGTAAATCAAACTGGACAAATCTATAAGATTGTGCATTATAATGTAAACTCAGAAGGGTTTATAGATTATGATCAAGTAAGAGATGTGGCAAAAAGAGAGAAACCGCGTGTTATTGTGGCAGGTGGAAGTGCTTATTCTATAATTATTGATTTTCAAAAATTTAGGGAGATAACTGATGAAGCTGGTGCTTATCTTGTTGCAGACATCGCCCATATAGCAGGTTTAGTTGCCGCTGGTTTGCACCCATCACCGATTGACCTTGCACATGTAACTACAACGACTACTCATAAGACTCTGAGGGGCCCAAGAGGCGGAATGATTCTTCTAGGCAGAGATTATGATGCTGTAGTCCATAAAGAGAGTGATTCTAGATATCCTATGCCTCTTCACAGGGCTATAGACAGTGCAGTTTTCCCTGGCATACAAGGTGGACCACTTCAGCACGTCATTGGAGCAAAAGCAGTTGCATTTGGTGAAGCACTCAATGCAGAAGGAACTGGTGTAAATACAGATTTTGTAGAATACCAGCGGCAAGTGATTAAGAATGCTGCTGAACTGGCAAGATATTTAACTGAAAAAGGATATAGCTTATCAGCAGGTAGGACAGACAATCATCTGGTTCTTGTCAGAAGCCCTAGAGGTCTTACTGGACTTTGCGCACAATATAGTACTGAGGCAGTTGGTATAACGACAAATAAAAATAAAGTTCCATATGATAAAGAAACTCCGCAAGTTACTTCTGGCTTGAGACTTGGCACACCTGCATTAACTACAAGAGGAATCAAGGAAGAGGGAGTTTTGGCTATAGCAGAAGTCTTAGACGAGGTGTTATCAAGCACAACTGAAGGTGCTAAACACAAACCCGAAATACCATCAGAAGTTGTGAAAAGGCTTAAACCAAGAATAGAAGATATTTGCCGACAATACCCATTATATCCTGATTTGTTGGCTATGTACGATTTTATAGCTCGTGATTTAAATCTTCAAAGAGTATAAATAATTTATTACTCCAGCAACCTTTAAATAACTCATTCTAAAACTTTCAATTAATGGACGAATCAACAAAACAAAATTTCATCACCGCAGGCAAAATCTCTGCAGAAGCTCTGGAATATGGAAAATCTCTGATTAAAAA
>CAZYBR010000067.1:0-1828 GCA_964645905.1 uncultured archaeon | reverse complement strand
TGAAATCTTTCACATCATCAGTAAGGATTGGTGTATCCATATCCAGCGCCTGCTGTGCAATAATCGCATCGTTTATCCTCAGCAATTTCCCGTGTGCCAATTCCATCGCGCGCTCGGCTTGCTCTCTGCTAATTTGCAACCATTCCACAGAAGGATGGCGGACAATCGTCTCGACTCGCCTGTGCGCGACCGTGGAATCGAACAGCACGCTCAACTTGTGAAAAACCTCTGACAGTATGATCGCATTGATCACAACTCCGTTCTTCAAGTGGCGTTCCAACTTCTCTCTCGCCAGATAATGTTCAGGCGCATCCTTGATCTCGGAAAATATCCATACGTTCGAATCTACGATAATCAACCAGACCACTGCTCTTGTTCGAGTTTGTCCAACAGTTTCTTTGTGATGCGAACCTTGCTTCTCAGAGGATGGCTGACGATGTCCCTAAGCAGCGGATCCTCCTCTGCGTTCATCTTGCCGACCTTGCTGACCATAATGATATCTCCCTGTTTCTGTACTATCATAGGCTGTCTCGGCTTGAGACGCAGCTCGTGCCTCATTACCTTCGGCAACTGGATTCTTCCCTTCTCATCGACTTTGACTACAGGCATGTTATTCCCACTAATAAGTGGGTCGTTGAAGAATATAAAGATTAGTGTGAACGCCTCGACGAGCTTGCGGTTGCGAATAGAATCACCCAGTGGATATCGGCAGTTGAGTCCTACAGGTGTCGAACCCTAATTTCAATTACTACAAAGAAATTTCGGAAAGGAGGCGTGGGTTGCCTCAGAATGATTTTAGGGTCGTGCGTCTAGAAGGATGACCCCGGAGGGATTCGAACCCTCAACTTATCGTCCGAAGCGACACCGGATATCCATTTCCACACGGGGCCAAGTAAATATTAATTAAAGCAACAAATTAATAAGATATGGCATTCCATCTAACTTTCGGTCCCAACTTGACTTTTATCCTAGGCATAACCAATCTAGTATCCTTGTTCCTTGTGTTTTTCACATGCAGGTGCCTGATGGGTAAGAGACTGACTGAATTCCTGTGGAAGCATGAATGGTATAAAAAATTCTACACTACACACTGTTACTGGTGGTGGCTGTTTTTCATTTCTGTAGCACTGCACAGCATAATAGCTATATGGACCTTCAGCATACCAAGGTTTTAAAGTTTTAAATAAATCTCTTGTTTTAAGAATAAGGTATATTTTGTGTTTTTATTTAAAAATCCTTGACTGACCTGTTTTATTATCAAGTTATAAAGAATTATTCAGAAACAAATCTTTTATCTGGAAATTGTGCAGCTATCCTTAACATGTGTTCTTTATTTGGTTCAAGACAGTATCCAGCACTACTACCGTGATAAGTATATTGATCACCTAAAAGAAATATGTCACCCATTCCAACAAGTTCTATTCTAGAATCATTAGGGTAAACGCTAGGATAAACTGAACCTCTTCTTTCTTCCCTAAATTTCATACCCATTTCTTCACAAAATTGTCTTACAATATCAGCATGGTATCTGTTGTGTGGACCGAGACGTAAAAAGGGTTTGCTATCTACTGTAAATTGAACAAACTTATCTTGTTTCCATGTTTTTGTATATTCTTCCGGAAAATAATTTACTGTAGGCATATCACTTGTCATAAAGATAAAGTAACAGTTAACTTCTTATATCTTAGATTTTGCGTCGCTCGCCAGCAATATGCATGGAATTATTGTTAGCACAATTATCTTATTTAAATATAATACCTTACTCACAAAATGAATAATCTTAAATACTCTCTGGAACAAACTTTATAGGTGACTCAATGGAACTGAA
>CAZYBR010000066.1:0-1849 GCA_964645905.1 uncultured archaeon | reverse complement strand
AGGATGATTACGCATTCTTAAGCTCGAGCATTGTGAAAGAAATCGCAATGTTTGGAGGTTCTGTCAAAGGGTTTGTGCCAGAGATTGTTGAGAGGAAGTTAAGGGAGAAGTTTAGGAAATGAAAATTTATTTTTTCCTCACATAAGTGCCTCTTGTTTGATGAGCCTGCAAGGCTGCCAAAGATTCTTTATTAAATTCCGGAAATTTTTGTTGAATTTGGCCTGAAGTGAATCCAAGATTTATCAGTAATCTGGCGTCATCTAGGTCTATGGAAGTCCTAATATTTGGCGCGCCATAAGTGCCTCTGGACCAATGCGCAGCTATAGCGCCATAATGCCTAGCATCGTGTTTTGAAGATACACCTGCTATTTCATTAGGGGTAAATCCGTATTCTAGCAATGCGCGGGCAACTGTATCAGTTAAATATTTTGGTTTTCTGGTGACTGGCTGATGCACTGGCGAGATTAGTCCACCATTGGAATTCGACAAACTATCATCAACCCTTCTAGATGAACCCAAATAAATTCTTTCTGGCAGCTTTTGATTCCTAGATAATTCTGATAATCTTTCCAGATTTCTTAATGCTCTTCTTTGCGCAGTTCTGATGTCTTCTGCCACATGCGGGTTCATTTCATCAAGAGGCTTGTTAACTTCTATATTGCCAAGGAAAAATCTTCTTGTGTTTCCGTTAAGCTCAACCCTCAAAGTGTATTCCGGCGTTCTTAATAGTTCAGTTAGAGAGCCAAGCTTCATTAAGTCCATAAACATATGAGAGCCTGTGCTGCTTTCATAATCATATCTTTCCATTGCAAAAGGCTTATATCCTCCTGAACTCAAGCTCATCATGAGAAATGCGAGGCGTGAATCCAACCCTAGATATTCTAGTTCCATCATTAATTCGGTTGCATGCATCAGATGTAAACCTGTAACTGTAGTATTGCCATTCCGGAATTTTCTAAGTTCTCCTTCAAAATACTTGTCAGCACCTTCATGATTAAATTGGTCTCTTAATCCAATGAGCATAGTCTCAAGTGTATTTTGTAGGGCGCCATAGCTTGGAGATGCCATAAGAACAGGTACGCCTCCTGTATTTGCTTTACCCCCAAATAATACGGAATTCAAAAGGTGGGTAATACCTTCATCCCTGGATATTTGAGTTAAACCAGATTGATCAAGTATATCAAATCCACCAGTTCCAAAAGAGTATGCATGAGTTGAATGACTTCTATGCGCTGAATCGTGCATTCTTTTATGAAAGTCTATCATGAAACTTGCATACTTCCTTTCCCTTTCCCCCATTATATTTGTCACAAGAATTCCTCCATGGGACAAAAGCTGTCTGCCGCTTATTACTCCCAGAGTATCAAGAACATCCATGGTCATATTGGAACACCAATCAATAAAAATTAAATCAAACTTTCTATCAGTAACCAATAGGTAATCTGTTATGTCAGCTAACTCTGTTTTTACACCTGCAGAATATGGAGATTCACTAACAAAAGCATCCTGGATCCCTCTATCGTGTTCCACAGCTACAACATTTTGTCGCTGCATACCTAATGGGTCTGTAATATCACGTATATCCATCCCCTGCCAGCTTGGCATAACCAAAGCACTCATCTCGCTAGTCGGAATTTGGCTGTGTTTAGAAACAAAATCCCTTACTGCAAATCTGGATAATTGTTTTACAGGGTCGTCAAAATCTTTTATTCTGTCAGCTAATCCGTTTGATTGAACCATTATTGTACTACTAGAAAGGAAGTATTTAAAAATTTAACTGCAAAAAATAAAATCCTACTGATAAAACTTGCTTAAATCCTCTTCATGCATCCTTCTTCTTGGCTCTTTT
>CAZYBR010000065.1:0-2117 GCA_964645905.1 uncultured archaeon | reverse complement strand
TCTGCTTTCATGGGAACAGGACAAGAACGGGTTTATTTAAAAAGTTTGTTGAAAGTTTAAGAAGTAAAATATTTAAGCAGCTTTCCTGTCAGCTTCGTGATACATTTCCCTGATACTGCTCATTGGAAGCTTGGTTCTCATTCTCATGTTTGCAAATCCTTTAAATTGGTCAAATTCGGCGGTATATCTCAAATTTGGATTACGCTGATAAATAGAAGCTAAGAATTTTCTTACCATGTCTTCCCTGACTTTGCCCTGCTCATCTAGCCAAGTTCCTCTTCTGATATATCCGCTACCAAGCCATGGTTCTTCTTCATATTTTTCCCTGTTTGTGATTACTTCACTTTCAAGCCCATTTACCGCTAAATCCCTGATTTCGTCCATGCTAAGCCCTGTTGTTAACCTCATTAATTCAAAGGAAGGTATTTGGGAATATTCTGTGTGAGTTGCTCCACCAGGATTACCCAAACTTAAGGAAGATAAATAACTTACCACAGCGTCAAACTTAATTTTTCCATTTCCTGTGACAAAGTCATATTTGGTTGCGTTTTCATGTCTTTCCCATGGATATAATTCATATTCAGGCTTTGCTTGATTTGTCCATGATGGCCTATTTGGATTATTGACATTACTATAACTGCTGCTTGGTTCCTCTAAATTGGCAAAGATCCTAATCTTTGATGCAGGCAATCCTAATTTCATTAATCTGTAAAAATGAGGGATATGTTTCTCGGGATGAGACATATCTTTCGGTAAGCCAAATTTTCGCGCCACCCATTTGACGTATCTACCTATATTCTCTTCATTTAGCGACCCATCCGGATTTCTGAATATATCATCTGGCATTTTGGCGCTTAATTCCCACGGACCTATGTCATACATCCTATCATCCAAATCCTCCACAATTTTCCATTTAGCCCTATGTGAAAACCAATCTTGCAATGAAATCCTCTCTTCAACCATCAATTCCTTTAATTTGTCTAAATCATCAAAAGCAGCAATAACATCATCCTTTGTTCTGCAACCGAGCCTGAATCTAAACAGATAATCTCTCTGCAATTTAGAATACCTATATCTCTCTTCAGATGATAAAACTCCAGCATTATCAGGCCATCTGGCTTTATGCCAATGGGAGCTGTTTCTCATTTCAGGAAATGCTAGTAGAAATACGTCCCTCATGTACCCGTATTTTTTCCTTAATTCATCATATGGAATTTTGAAATGCTGCAAAGCTTCCGGAATCCTATCCTGTATTGGAAGATTTTCCACGGCACAACCATAGTATGGTAAAATCCTAGTCTCAATTGAATATCTTAGGATTTCTCTGGCGTTTACATCCCATTCAAAAAAGCCTGTTCTTCCTCTAACCATACGTTTCCAACTTAAATCACCACTTAAAATCCCATCATAAATTTTTCTGATGTTTATCGAGTAACCTACATTTACTATATTTGAACTATTTCTATAACTGGACCCTAATAAGTGAATTGTAGTTCCAATCCGAGATTTTAAAATTTCAACTGCTTCAGCAATGCTGACTGCACCCAGTGTTGCACTTATCCTGTCAAGCCCGATTACAGTTGCCACTTGCCGCTCAAGGGATGTTAATTCAGTGCCTCTTAGAGTTTCATATTTTAATCTTAACCCTAAAGGCCCCAAATGTTCATTCTCTTGGACCCTTTCCCTAAAGAACTCAAACTCCTCTACCGGATCAACACTCCTAGAATCTGGTATCCTGTCAAGATGTGTTATTCCATCTCCAGTCGGATTATCTAGACTAAGAGTGTAATCATCTAGCGGATCCCATGAACTTTCTTTTGCAAGTCTAAACAATAACTTCGATGTGTCTGGATCGGCTAGCATTTCATCTAGGCCACGCTGGTCAGCATTCATTACCTGAAAAGCAGCAATTCTATATCCTTGGAGTAGTCTATCACCTGGAGTTCCTGGCATAAAAAAATCAATGCCAGTTTGCCTTCTAATGGCTTCCATAAACAAAGGTTCGCTTTCCTCCAATAAAACATCTGTAAGCATTTTTGTCTTATCACCATAAATTTTAAATTTTTTCCAGAATATTCTAAAAGCATGAATAAATCAATGCACAACCCCTTTTGGAA
>CAZYBR010000064.1:0-2139 GCA_964645905.1 uncultured archaeon | reverse complement strand
TCGAAGATTCTGATACAATAATATAAACCCCGATGCTAAAGCCACTCCTGCAAGAAGTGTTGGGATATCAATTGAAGGTGCTTCTCCCGCCGAATACTGTTCATAATATTTCCCTACTTTATAGGAAATAGCCGCAATAGACATCATATTTAAAATGCCTACGCTAGCCAAAAAAAGTTTTTTTTCTAGTGATTGGTATGAAAGTTTGTGTATTATTTTTTCGGTTCTATCTATTTGTTTAAATTGCAAAAATTCTTCTTTCGTCAGAGGCTCAACCATAATTGGGATTAAGAGATCATTCTTATTAATCTTTCCCTACTGAAGAATGCGGAAAACTTGAGTATCTCCTAATTAATTTTACTACTGTCTGATTGAGAGAAAAAATTGTGTAGAGGAAGGCATAATGCCTTCCTTGCAATGCACAATCTCCTTGCGAAGACTGTTGAAAGAGAGATAGTACGGTTCTTAGATAAATCTTTCTTATTTTCTCGTGGTGATAACAATTATGCAGAAGAACTACTATTAGCAGCTACAGCGCATACGTATGTGGAAACTGCAGAAGGAAAAGCAGACAGTCTGCACTTGAAAATCAAACAATGCACGTGGGAAAACGTTCTTGGTGTATACCAAGAAATGATAAAGACATATGTGAGAAGACAAAATATTCGAAGCGGCATTCTTGCTTTTGACACAACTGCAGAACCTTTCTACGGAAAGAACACTGGACTCTATTTTATTGGCTGCGAGAATAAGAATGGGTACGGACAGGAATTTGAATTTCTTGTAGTCAGTTTGATTAATGAAAAGAAAGAAGAGAAAATTCCTCTCGCATGCATTCCCGTGCATCTGGGATTTGATTGCGCCAAGGCAATCAAGAATTTATTAGCATATACCAGTACCTTATTTAAAATACGATTAGTATTGCTTGACCGCGGATTTTATGCTGCTGAAAACATGAATGCTCTATCTGGTTTCAGATATCTCATGCTGATTCCAAAATTAAGCAGTAAAGTGCAATACTACAGTGATATTGTTTGCAATAATGTTCACTTTCATCAGAAAGTGAAAGGCAATGATGGAAGCGAAGCAATTACAAGAATTATTCTCGTTCGAGATAAATCAGACAAATTCACCTGGAGCTTTGCAACAAATATGATACTGAACGATGCTTACGATTATGTAGTGCTCTATAAGAAAAGATGGAGAATAGAAACGAATTTCAGAGTTGAAGATGAAGCAAAGATTAAAAGTAAAAGCATCTTTCCCGTCATACGCTACTTTTACTTTACGCTTGGATTATTGCTGCATTCAATCTGGTTATCATTTAGAAAAGAAATACCCTTTAAAGCATTCCTCATGCAAACACACAAACAAATAATGCTAACAGGTTTAAAGATAGATCAAAGTAGCGCTCACTAAAGAAGGGGCATAGCGAGAGCGCTCTCAAAATAAAGGAAAACAAGCATGAAAACGTGCAAAAAAGAAAGGAGATCGTAAGAACCACGGGTTCTTACCAAGATGCAGCAGACGCTGCATCTCCAAAAACAAGATCATTCGGAGATACTCTGTTAATCGATACCTTTTTTAATCTTTCCCCATTTGCATTCTTATTATGACCCACCCTGATTTTGTCCATAGTTTAACGGTTGAACGCGACTCCGAAGGAAACCTTACACGGCTCACTATGTTTCATCCTCGAGGGTATATTGCAGAGTTTCTCCCTCAAAAACAAAATGGTGAAATCGCCTATCTGAGAAAAAATTATATTCCCCCTCAAAGAATACACTATAAACGTTGGGATATGCCGCTTATCGGGGCACCAGAATGGGAACCCGCAAGCTCGGAAGAGTATATGGTTTCACGTGCCGATATTCGTACTCATGCGAGTTATGTTGTTTGTGGACTTCTTCTTGAAGGAAAAACCATTGATCAGATACCCGGTCTAACCCTAGTGAAAGGAAATCTTTATGAAGATACAGCAACTGGTTCCGATTCATTTAGAACACTTGGCAATTTTGTGTACGAAGAAGTACTACGTTCAAAAAAATAATAAACGCGTTCTGCAATTATCCGTTAAAGACTCTGTACATTAGATAATCTTAGTTGATGGGTACATTTGTATGTAACGGTCTTCAACTA
>CAZYBR010000063.1:0-2144 GCA_964645905.1 uncultured archaeon | reverse complement strand
CCGAACAAACTTGGTTATTCGCCTGATGTCAGCTGGCATATACTATCAATAAAATTAACGGAGTGGATTAATTTCAAATTAATAATGATGGAATACGAATTTAATCACATGAACAAAAAGGCCCTGGTCGAATCTGCATTGTTCGTATCGGATAAACCTATCGGCATTGTCAGGTTATCGGAGATTACAGGATTGACGGAAGCTGATGTCAAGGACACTATAGGAAAAATTCAGCAAGAACACGGTAAAGAAGAGAAGGGAATGGAGCTTGTCGAGACTCCTGAAGGATACGAATTCAGGATAAAGCCGGAATACCGCGGCAAAATTATGAAACTTGCACCAATGTCCGATCTTACCGAAGGGCAATTAAGGACACTTGCATTGACGGTCGCGATAAAGCCTCCCGTAAAGCAATCTGCTATTGTAAGATACCAGGGAAACAAGGCATACGGTTACATCGGCCAGCTTGAAAAGAAAGGATTGATAAAGACAGAGAAATATTCTAGAACGAAAGTTGTCAAGCTGACAGACGAGTTTGAGAAATATTTCGGCAAGAGCATAGAAGAACTGAAGAAATTACTGGAAGAACCTAAAAATTAATTATCTTAATGGTGACTGTGGATTGGTTTTTCCTTCTAAAGGATTTACACTAAGATATGGGAGCAATTCTGTTCGCTCTCGGTAAGGAGTCTTGACTGATGAACTTAATTTAAAAATCTTACCGTTCGTGGAAGAAGTTGGAATGCTTATACCATACTGTTCTCTCAAATAATCGCTCAATATTACATTATTACCAACAGCAAAGTTTCTCATCGCATCGCCGTATCTTAAATCGTCAAGCGTCAAGACTGCTAATCCCGGTTCTCTGGATTCTCCAACATCACTGGATCTTATTCTGCCAAGCAGATAAGATGGGGTGAAATCTACAGAAGATATTTTAAGCTCGTCCTGTAGCAACTCCTTTTCAATTACAGTACCGAAAACAGATACTAATGTACAAACAGTTCCATTTGTAGCACTCAGCCTCTTCAATAAACTTTCACTACGATTCCCATGATCTTCTACTTTTGCAACCTCAAAATACTCGGCGAAAGGTACAACAACATGTGTCAATTTGGGCCAATTATTTTCTAGTTCCTCTCTAAGTTGACTGGCATAAAGTGCTTGTGGTGTTTCAGGTAAAGGTCCGTCGGTTTCACGCCAGTTTCCCCCTGGAAGTATATATTTTCCTACCCATCCAAGATATGGATATCCAGGCGTCTTTCTGTCAACAATTATTAAATGCGGTCTGCTTTTTTCCTCAATAACTATTGGTCCTTTTGCAACAAAAGAATTTATCCACTTGTTATTTCCATAAGTTGCTGCCAGTGCTTCGACTTCTCTATCCATATTAATGGTATAATAGCAAACTTTAAATCTGTATCAAATCGTCAGGCTCTTGACAATTATCCCGCTCTTCGTGATGTCGAACGGATATATTTTCTTCCCATGGTCAGTCCTTCTCATTTTTAATATGTTCAGGTTTCTCGACGCGCCTCCTATCGACATGTAATTCAGCAATACTACAGAGTCCACGACGAATTCCTCGAATCCAAACTTGCTTATCTGCATGTTCTCGCCTCGCACAACTTCGGATATCACCATGCTTGTTACGCCCAATGATTTCAAAGTATTCAGCATGTCAAAGGCTTTAGACCGTAATTGGAATGCCTCGTCAGGCCTCTCCTTCCAGCCCATCGTCGCGATCGTAAGGCTGTCGAGCGCGAATCTTGTGGCTTTGATTTTCTTTACGCTCTCGACTATTTTCGTAGTCACGGTTGAAATATCGCTTGCTATCAGGCTTTCCAGCCTGAATTTTCCTGCTGCGGCAAATTTCCCGAAGTCCCAGCCGAACCTTGCGACATCGGTAAGGATATCTTCAGGTCTTTGCTCGAGCGTGACATAAACGCAGTTTTCTCCCTTGAGCAAACCGTTCCATAAATATTGCATGCAGAACAACGTTTTTCCCGTACCAGCGTTTCCTGCGATCAAGTTCGTAGAACCGGGCACCAAGCCTCCCTCAATCAGATTGTCGAATCCCGGGATGCCGGTCTCCACTCTTCCCGTGGGCATCAAATCACCTTTTCTTCTTTCCCAGCATTCTG
>CAZYBR010000062.1:0-2334 GCA_964645905.1 uncultured archaeon | reverse complement strand
GTCATATTTAAAGCTAGAAGGAAACCACTTAGAAGAACACGAGTAAAGTTTTAGTTGAATTACGACCGAAATAACGGCTGGACTTTTTCTTTTCTGCCAGTTATAGGATTAATCCAATAATTACTTCTTGCTTTTCTTCTGTTTGATTTTCTAGATTTGTTCTTGGTCCTCTTACCGAAAGTTCCTGCTAATTTTTTCTTTAATGTCTCTAAACTACCAGTTCCTTGAAGTTTGTTGCATGTATAACATAAACAAGCAGAATTCGCTAAGGTTGTTGCTCCCCCTTTAGAATAGGCTCTTCTGTGTCCAACTTGCATTTCATCATACTCAATTCTTTTTCCACAACCTTCGCATTTTCCCTTTGCTCTACGATAAAGAATTTGTTTATCCCTCACTCCTAATGTTCTTTTACTGCTTCGCTGAGAGCCATAAATGTTAATCGGTTTAAATGGTTTAATCCCAAAACTTATCACAATATATATTTTAAAAATACTATATAAATACATTTTCACGTCACAAATTAAGTTTTAAATACTCTCTGGAACAAACTTTATAGGTGGCTCAATGGAACTGAAAAAGATAGAAGACAGCGGGAAACGGATTATAGTCGAATTCAACGACGAGACATTGGCGTTCGCCAACATGGTCAAAGACAAATTATGGGAAGATTCCAGCATCAAGGAAGCGGCATCTATAATGGATCATCCTTATTTGAGCAAGCCTAGAATCCTGCTCGAGACTTCCAGAGGGTCGCCTCAGGCTGCATTGGAAAAAGTCGCAGAGAAATTGGAAGCAGAAGCAAAAGAATTGAAAGACAAATTAAAAGAATCCTTGAAGAAATAATTCAGCAGATATTCTTGCCTTGCGACTTTAGCAAACCATCATTCATGTAAACTGGTGCATCTGTCCTCACGGCAATCGCTATCGCATCGCTAGGGCGCGAATCAAGATTCACGATCTTTGTCCCCTGCTGCAGTACCAGCCATCCGATGTAATTGTTGTCTCGGATGTCGACAATCTTCACCATCAAAACTTTTATGTCCATGCTATTCAGCGCATCCCTCATCAAGTCATGCGAGTTCGGCCTTACACTGACTATGCCTTCCTGTCCATTCGTGATAGATTCCACCTGCTGCAATTCGGTGTTCGCAGTTACCTGATAGCAGCCGGCTTGAATAAGGACTATTCCACTGTTCCCATCTGTGGAAACCCGTACATCCACTTTCGAGTAACCGTCGGTTGACAGGTCGCTCAGTTTGTCCAAGTCTATGCCGTTTCCATCTGGCCTGAAAGAAGATTGCGAAACCAGTGCAGCCACGCCGACGGCTATCATGACAATGCCAAAAACAGTATACAAGTCAAGAAAATTCGAGTTCTTCTTCATATCCATCTCTTGGAGAGTTCTATTAATAAACTTTCCCAGAAAAACATTAAAGTTAATATTTATTTGGCACAAAACACAAGTTAAATTGTGGTAATGAAAGGCATATCCCCGATTGTAGCTACGGTTCTGCTTATAGCTGTCACGATGACGGTAGCCGGCGTGCTGGCATACTGGAGCTCTTCATTCGTCACGACAGGCCTTCCAAGCGAAAACATAACTACATCAGAATGCAGGCTCGCACAATTCGAGTTCTTGAATTGCGTTTACAACAGCACAGGCAGCTATGTGATCTTTTCAGTGAATAATGTCAGGAGCAAGGACCTTAATCTTACTGCGTTCCTACAGTATAATAATGGAACCGTTGGAAATGGTGTCGTGCTGAACACAACATTGTCCGGCAGCAGCATCAGAAGCTACGCATTGAACGGCGTGTCATCTGATTTTTCAACACTGCTGGTAAAAACAAACTGCCCAGAGTTGAGCAGGTCGACTTCATGCACAAGGTAAAAATATGAAAGGCATATCCCCAATGATTGCAACTGTGCTATTGATCGCGTTTACTGTTGGCGTGGGCGGATTGATAAGCGTCTGGGTCACCAGCTTTACTACAGAATCGACGAACATAGTCAGCAAGGAAGGGATCGACCAGATAACATGCAGCAACGGCGCACTTGAGCTTTCTACATTAAGGTACTGCAGTTCCACCAACAATATGTCTGGAATAATAAAAAACAACGGTAGGATAACATTGGGCAACATCACACTTCAGGTCATATTCACCAACGGCAGCAGCTCGATTTCGCATTCGTTGAACGACACTGGCACAGGCGGCGTCAATGCCGGCAACTTCCTCGCATTAAGGCCCGGCCAGATATTTTCATTCAACGTCAGCGCCGGAGGGGGCAACTACCATAGGATATGGGTTTATAGCAACTGCAGCGAAGTCACTG
>CAZYBR010000061.1:0-2545 GCA_964645905.1 uncultured archaeon | reverse complement strand
GAATTCAAGAAAAATCTCGAAAGAAGCAGGCGTTATGTCGGATTGGCAAGAAAGATAGGACTGCGCTACAATGTAAGATTTCCGAAAGACCTCAAAACCAATTTTTGCAGAAGCTGCAACACATTGCTCAAACCGGGCATTACAAGCAAGGTCAGGCTGGACAAGTCAACTAAAACAATGAATGTACATTGTCTAAACTGCAGTAAGGTTTATAGGCATCCATACAAGTGATGATTATGATTGTGAAGCTAGCGGCAGACTTCGGTGAATGGATAACAAAGATGTCCAAAAATAAGAACAATGCTATATTGCTAGTCGTGCTTGCACTGTTTTCTCCTCTCGGCTTTATTTTCGCTGCCAGCCTAATAGCATACTCTTATAGGAAGAGTAAAAAGAAATAATTGATTGCGTGATTTTATTAATAATACTTATGTCAGATGTGAATTGAGTTGAGAAATAAGGTTTAATAACAATAAGATAATTATACAATTATGGAAACTTGGGAATTGGGTTGGACTAAACTAGCTTCGTTAGATAAAGGTTCTATTGAGAAATTACCAGATAATCTACCAGGGGTTTATCGTTTATCTTATAAGGCAGATGATGGTAATTACTATGTCTTTTATGTTGGGAAGGCAGAAGATTTAAAAGTAAGACTTTTACAACATCTGTCATCTGAGAAAAATGTCTGCATTAAAAATTATCTAGATACAAAAAGTTGTTTTTTCAGATATGCCAAGATAACGGAATCGTATATTCGTGATGCCGCAGAACGACAGATGTACAAACATTTCGAACCGACTTGTAATGATAAAGAGCCAGAGGGACGAGATGACGTTAAGGTAAATTTGACATAACATGACACTAACAATTTGTATTATAGCTAAAGATGGTATTGTATTTGCATCTGACAGCAGGGCAAGTTCTTTCCTAACTAGTAATGATACTGTAAAGAAAATCTTTCGATTGGATAATCACTATGCTGTTGGTATTGCTGGTGATGGACCACTTGCTATGTACTTCTTTGATATCATCTCGGCTAAACTAAATTTTAGAAATGCTATTTCAGATTTGGCGGAACAATTGAGAGTATTGGGTAAAGAAAAATTCAGTGAGTTCTTCTCTCATTTAGAACCCAAAGATAGACCACCGCTAACTATATTGTTAGCTGGTCATACTATAACGGGGATTCCCGAAATCTATCAACTGAATAGTAATGATAATTTCGTTCCAAGGAAAAGTCCGACTGGGTTCGATTGTATTGGTATACCTATTATTGCAAACTATTTATTAAATCGTCTTTATGAACCAGATATTGTAGTAGCACATGCCACTGAATTAGCCACTTTTTGCATTAAAGAAACAAGTTCACAAGACAATAGAGTAGGTGGTCCGACACAAGTTGCAACCTTTTCTAATACAAAACAATACAGTGAGTTATCACACGAAAAAATCGATAGGATAGAAAAAAAGTGTGATCAATTTCGACTTCTACAAAAAGGTAACTTTTACCCAGAAGATGCTAGTAGTGGTGTAATAACACCACAAGATGCAACACGACAATAAACTTTTGTAAAAGTAGTTTATACAAAATATAAAGAAACGGTAAATATTAAAACCTTGTGATTCTAAGGAATATAGTATGATTTCGCCAAGAGAAGTAGAGTCGAGCAAATTCGTATCAGCGTTGAAGGAAGAGCTGAAAAAAGTGAATACTATTGTTCCCCCGGCATGGAGCCAGTTTGTGAAATCAGGTGCGCACAGGGAAAGGATACCGCAGCAGGATGACTTTTGGTATGTCAGAAGTGCGTCTGTTTTGAGAAGGTTTTACATCGATAATTCTGTGGGCGTCGAGAGGCTTAGGAGCTATTTCGGCGGCAAGAGAAGGAGGGGCCACAAGCCCGCCCATTTCAGGAAATCTTCCGGGAACATCATAAGAAAGATTGTGCAGCAGCTGGAGACATCGGGATTGGTAGAAAAGAATGCGGACACAAGGGGAAGAAAATTAAGCTCGCAGGGCAGGAAACTATTGGACAAAATAGCATACAAAGTGAGCAAGCAATGAATGTCGAAGCTGAAGAACTGCAAAAAATGGAAGTGATGAAAAAAGCTGTTTTGAAGAAAATTCTGACAAAGGACGCTACAGAGAGGCTTGGTAGGATAAAACTGATCAAGCCTGACATAGCAAACCAGTTGGAGCTTTATCTCGTGCAATTATACCAGTCAGGGAAAATACCGAACATGATTTCAGACGAGCAGTTGAAGATGATACTTGAGCAGATATCGACGAAACAAAAATTCAGGATATTGAAGTGATATGGCAACAAGAAAAGTAGGTTCAGCGGGAAGATTCGGTCCGAGATACGGAAAGAAGGCGCGCGACCTAGTCAGGGATATAGAAAAAATCGAGAGGCAGAAACACATCTGTCCTAGATGCAGCCTGCCTTATGCAGAGAGATTGTCGAAAGGAATCTTTTTATGTAAAAAATGCGGTAATAAGTTCACTGGACAAGCATATTTTCCAAGGGGTAGTGTGAGTGTATAA
>CAZYBR010000060.1:0-2554 GCA_964645905.1 uncultured archaeon | reverse complement strand
AAAGAATTTGTTACAAAAAGAACAAGCCCAAATGCTGTTCTTCATTCAAGAAATGCGGGGATTGCAAAGAAACTTCTTAACAACAATATGGTTGAACGTTATCATAATGAATTCAGGGAATTTGACAAAGTAAGAAGAGGTTTTAAGTCAGATGAAACAGCACAGCAATGGAATAGTGCATTTAGACTTTACCACAACTTCATTAAGAAACACATGGCTTTAAACGGAGCAACTCCTTCTCAGATAGCTGAAATTGACATTCATCTAGAAAGAAATAGGTGGCTGAGCTTATTGAAACAAAGTCTCAATCACCCGAATACGACAAAAAAGGAGGTAATTTTAAAATGACCCTTTAATACGACAGAGAGTCCTATCGAGAGTTTAGTAATTGGCCATTGGTGCAAAAGCTTGTCATGTTCCAGAGATCAGTGGGTCGTCTGACCGTTCCTTTGTATACAGATAAACCAAGAGAATTTAGAGCGTATTTTTCACCTTGACCATAGTATTTCAATATGGTTTCTTGTTTTCGTGGTCTAGTTCCACTTTCTTGATACGCGGTCACGAGCATAGAACCATTTGGTAGAATTTCTCCGACTAATGCATACGGGTTAATTGAAATGTTTGCTCTACGAATTCTATTAAGAACCAGGAGATCATTCCCACTTGCTGGTGGAAACAAGATAGTAGTTAAATCGTTAACATCATCACTATCACTCTCATAGACAGATCTAGGATGAAAATGTATATGGGCAACTTGGTCACAGTCCTCATCAATCAACTCGTCATCTGATGGAGTGAGTTCGTCTGAATCATATGCACGTCGTAGTTCGCTCCTAATCGCTTGTGCTATCCCCTGCCATGATTTAGGCATCTTATACTTTTTAGCAGGTAAATCTATAGATCTTTCATTTCCTCTATAGAGGTTAGAAACATGTAAGTATTTCAGATTGCTATGGCTTGTATTACCATCTCCATTTATATCTTCTGGTTCTCTTAAATCCCAAACTACAAAACCAGTTTCAATACCGGTAGTTCTAGTAAGCTCGAACCCTTCGAATAATCTTTTCCTGAAATCTTTCAAATCAAGTAGAACCTCAAGCGGAATTGTTGTCTGTCCTGACATATGAAACATTAGAAATAGATAAATTTAAATAAGTTTCCTGATTAACTCCTTTATCTTGTTCAGTTCTCCAGTGGCTTTTGTCTTTCTCAAAACTTGACCTATCAAAAATTGCACAACCTTCTCATTTCCTGATTTATAATCTCCCACAGCTTTTTTATTCTCTCTTATTACTTCATTGACAACAGTTTCCAAATCTATTTTCTTGAGCAACCCCTTTTCTTTAATTAATTCTTTTATAGATTTCCCAGTTGGCACCAGTTCCTTAATTAGTTCTTTACCTAATCTTTCTGTTATCTCATTACTGTGCATAGATTTCAAAAATTCCGTGAATAATTTCGGTGCGACTTTGGATTTTCTTATAGTAATATTGTTCCAGTTCAGTACTTTCAACAAATCAGTCACAATCCACCTTGATATGAAATCGTATTTCTTGAACGATTTGGCACATTCCTCGAAGAAATCAGCCAGATTCTTATCAACATATACAAGTGTCTGTGCTTGGTTTTCCGGAATTTTATATTGTCTGACGAACCTCTGCACTCTTGCATCAGGTAATTCTGGCATCTGTTTTTCTATCAATCCCACCAAGCTTTCATAAATTGTAAATTGCGGCAAGTCTGGCTCGAAGATGTATCCATAGTCTTCTTCTGTCTCTTTCTTCCTGAGGGTGGATGTAGTATTTGTCGACTCCTCGAAGTGCCTGGTTTCACGATCGACTTTCATCCCCATTCTCAGAAGATTCTGCTGCCTGACGATCTCATAGTTCAATGCCTTTTCCACGCTGACAAATCCTGTTATGTTTTTCACCTCGACCCTTTCACTGCCTTCTATCGAAATGTTGGCATCGACTCTTAACGATGCCTCCTTATTGGAATCATACACTTCAAGATGCTCCAGTATAGATTGTAATTTTGACAAGAATTCTCTTACCTCCTGCACATTTTCAAAATCTGGCTCTGTAACAATCTCGATCAATGGGATGCCTGCACGGTTGTAATCCACAAGGGCATACTGCGCATTTGTTATGCTTCCGCCGACGTGAATCAACTTTCCTGGATCTTCCTCGATTTGAATTCTTCTAATCCTTATTTTCTTGTATCCTATCTGCAGATAGCCGTTGAGAGCTAACGGGATTTCGTACTGTGTTATCTGGAAGTTCTTCGGCATGTCCGGATAAAAATAAGATTTTCGTGAAAAGAACATCTCATGCGACGGCTGGCAATTCAAAGCTTTGGCCACCATCAACGCGGATCCTACAACTTTTTTATTCAATACCGGCTTCGAACCAGGAAATCCGAGGCACACAGGACAAGTATTTTGATTAGGTTCTTTGTTTTCGTAATCCGCCGAAGTACTGCAGAAGAGTTTGCTTTTTGTCAAGAGATGCACGTGCACCTCCAAACCCATTATAACCTTCATATAATGAATTTG
>CAZYBR010000059.1:0-2677 GCA_964645905.1 uncultured archaeon | reverse complement strand
AGACATGCATCTTTTGCATAATTCTTAATGGATTATAAATAAATTAAGATTGAATAACTCTTTGTGAAAGACTTTATTGAGATGACGGAAAACCTTGCAAAAATTATCGGAGAGGTGGAGAACCAGCGCAAGAGTGTCGGCAATTTTCTGCGGGATACAAGCTCTCTGACTGATCTTGAATTGACTGAAGACATCCTTGAGAATAAACTAGTCATTCATGTTCCTGAAATGAATCATGAAAGCCTAAAGGTCGCGGGCATTGACGGGGGATTATTGAAGAGGTCTTTCCACGGGATTGACTTGATGCTGCTTAGGGCAGTAGGGGTGGTATTCTCATACAGCTGGGACAAGCTGGTCAACACAGAATATTATCCCAATGCCATACCGCCGCCAGAGCCGAGGATAATAATGGATCCTTTCAGCGACTTGGAATTCGAGATAAACTCTAACATCGAGAGGCAGATAAAGGAAGTCGACACTGTGAAAGAGGCCATAGAAAAGTTCGAGCCTGATCTAATGCTCATGCACGGCTCTGTGATACCGCATTACACATTTGTGCCAGAGAAAGGGTCATTGCTTCATGAGAATTACAAGAGGATGATCCTCGCTTATAGGGATTTGTTTGAAGTCGTGAAATTAAGGAAGACTGTCCTTGCCGGGGTTGTCGAAGACAGCAGGGGGACGAGATTCTGCGAGATACTCAACAGCATCTTATTGACGTATTTCACTGCAAGCATGCCGACAGATATGAAAATAATTCTGACCAGGACAAAAGATTCGAACCTGCTTTCATACATCCTCAAAAAGGGCGACAGGAGCCTGGTATTTCCTTATTCGATCAAGACATCGCAGCATCCTATATTGAGGGAGTTTGAAGTCAAGGACAAGATATTCACTTTCTATCTGAAGACCGTCGAGTTTGACAGACCGTTGAGGGTTGATTTCCTGGGCGACAAGGGCGTGGCAGACAAGGCTGATTTTATCTCATCTGCATTGCTTAAGATGGCCGGGCACTCTAATTACGGGCTGCCGTCGGTGTTGATTGAAGCCGACCAGAGGGCAAAATTGGATGAGAATGAATTGGAAATGTTCTACCAAGACATCATGAACAAGACTGGGAACATAGCAAGCTTGTTTGAGCAGAGAAGAAATCAAAGGCCGTTCTAGTTATTTAATAATTGACATCGAAAGTTAGATTTCCGTTTTTATCCATTCCGATGGAAGTTCTTATTCCGTATCCTGATGGGAATTCTTGTTCACTAAATCCTGCTTTAGAACCTACACCTGGATATGTTGTTTCATGCCATCCTGGCCTTCTAGATTTAAAACTTGGCTCGACATAAGCAAAGTGGGAAGATCCGGTTTTTTCGAAAATTGTTTCTGGATATGTTTGACGTTGAATTTTTGCCAGTTCCATATCTGCCATTGCTCTACTTATATCTTTCATTCTGTTTTCTTGCGCTCTATATGCCTCTCTCTCGAGTCGTAGACCTTCTTCGTATGTTTGTTGTCTCCTCATTTCAAATATTTCGGCGATTTGATTTTCCGCCTGCAGTTTTTGCATCTGATCAATTATTCTTGTTGCACTTATTGCCGGCAAATCAGGCATGCTAGCAGAAGTATTTAGTCCTCTATAAGACTCATGAATGTTATTTGTCGTTACAGAATTCCAACTAGTCTCCATTAATCTTCTGGCTTCATTCGTAGCTGCATCATATCCACCATAACCGCCACAAGGTCTCGCATCAGGACCCATATAACCATATGGTATATTCATTCCCGGAAGTGATTGAAGAGGTTGCATGCCATATCCAGGGACACCGCCTAATCCACCCATTCCAACTGGACCGAAAAGTCCCATTGCACCGCTATCAAATCCTGACATAATTTCTATAATGATTAGTTATTTCATAGACTTATCCTTTCAGCTAGGTATATTGTTAAATCACCACATTTGCGCTTATAATCTACAGAAGTATTTATATGCAATAAAATTACATACCCATTCGTTGATGCGTATGCTGTTACATATGCAATTTACTTGACTCAAGAAGACAGACTAAAACATTCTAATAAACTAAGTAATATGGCAAAAGCATCATCAACTTTTATTCTCGTCTTCTAAAAAATTCGAAATCACCAGCAGTAATGAGCATATTCATACAAGTCGTTCCTTTTAATTCGGGTATGCCTAAATCTGCTGTTTCTGGTGGACCAACAATATCAACTGTTTCTTGTTCAGGCCACGGGTAATTGCCCCTTATAGTGGCTATTTCTGTGTCAAAATATGGTGGTGTGAATGTAAGATTATCATATCCAAGTCCGTTCACTAATAGATCTGCTGCTTCCCCATCATGCATCATATTCTGACCAGGCGAGAAAGAAAGTAAAAATAATGATCCCTTTTTTGTATGACGATCGTGGAGATACCTAATAAATGATTCATACTTTTGTAAACTTTGAAAGAATGCACCAGCCCTCGTACCTTTTAAAATAATGTAATCGAATCTTTTGTCCCCTAATGCTCTTTCAAGATGTTGACTGTCCCACATGCTACCTATTGCTTGTGTATAATGATCCCAATGATGATCCCAATGCTCCAAAAACTCATTTTGAGAATTCCGACCCAAATATCTTCCAAAAACTTCATTAGGGCTCTCTCCAATTTGTTCAAGCG
>CAZYBR010000058.1:0-2736 GCA_964645905.1 uncultured archaeon | reverse complement strand
CGGCGCGTGAGCTGGAGTGAGGGTGCCGGAGTAATTTTGGTATCCGAGAGGGAAATTTGCAGAACACTTCGTATTCTGAAATATACGGTTCTGCGAACCCCATAGAACCCAGACTGCAATTAAGGTCCCTAAGTGACGGTTAAGTGTATCGAAAGTTGTCTCGGTCTTTAGACAGTGGGAAGGTTGGCTTAGAAGCAGCCATCCTATAAAAATCAGCAGTTTCTGCTGGTTGTAGAATCAACGCGTAATAGCGGACCCATCGAAGCCCGAGGCGCTGAAAATGGACGGGGCTAAAAGAAGAATATAATTCTTCTAGCCGTATCGTCCACCGATATTGCGGATTTGTTCTTTCGAACAAGTGGTAGGGAGGCATGCTGCGAGGGCAGAAGCGTTTTCGTGAGAGAGCGTGGACCTTGCAGCAAAGAAGATCCTGCTGGGAGTAGCAATCAAGTCGGGTGAGAAATGGTAGAAGAAGGAAGGCTTAAGAAGGCTTTGTAGAAGCATGGGCTATGGATGAAACAAGAACGAACAAAGATGTCATTGCAACGTCAGATAGAATCCGGATTGACGTTTATATAAGAGACAATAGGGTAGTAAGTTCAAGTCCGCCTGAATTTAGACGTCCAGAGTTGTACCCATATTTAGAAGCTTTGATGACAGGTTCTGATATGGTTTCCGTATGCGGTGCAAATGGTGAAAACAGGACATATAGAAAAATAGGCGATACGACGATCATGAACATAAACGGATTGCCTAGCAGTCAGCTTGTAGATGGAAAATACCCAGGCCCGACCCGCAGATTAATTTATGAAATTCACAAAGTCGAAAAATTGTAATCTTTCTTCTCCACTCAAGTTCCGACCGCCTTAGAAACAAGGGTTCCCCAGTAAAGCTTAACAGACGCAGTTATCTGCGTTTGGGCAATTCTGCTGGGGGTTAGTCGATCCTAAGCGGACCCTTAAGAAGAAGTTCGCGAAAGGGAAAACGGTTAATATTCCGTTACCTTCTGTTTTTCGCTTGAGCTGTATAGAAACACCTCGGGATAGTCTGACAATGACCGTCGTCATTGTTAAGTGCCGAAGTTGGGGGAGTGTTGTAACGACGAGAACCCAACGAATGCACGAACGGGCTGACGTATGTCGGCTTCAGATGATTCCTGGGGTCCGTGAAAATCTATGCAGTTAGAAAGACAGATGATCGTACCGACAACCGACACAGGTGTTTCCGCCAAGAAGGCGAAGGTGTTCGGGAGAATCCACTTTAGGGAATACAGGACATAGGAGACTCAATAGTCCTTGGCTAGGCAGCTATATTTCATCTTTCTGTCGTCGACACGAAAGTTAGATAAAGTTGCCTAGCCTAAGGATAGGATATGAATTCAAAAATCCAACAAATGAATAAGCAAGATTTGTCTTGGTTTATTGGGTTTTTTGTTGGGGATGGGTATACAACAAGGGGAAGAGTTGGCATAGATACAACATCCCCAGACAATGCAAAAAGAATTCTAGATGTTCTTCAACAACTAAGTGAAAAAGTGAAGATAGAGGTATACGGTAGTCCATATAAGTTCAACAACATATTACCAACTAACTATCTTCTCTATAGTAAAAAGAAAATCCAGCATTCTGATCACATAAAAATAAGAATTGACGACACAAAATTTCAAAAAACTTTTCTAGAGATAAAAGAAAAATACATACAAAATATCCCAAATGAACTGATTGGTGATTTTCTTCAAGGATTTTTTGATGCAGAAGCTACAGTTTCGCCAGTTGGGCAAGTTGAGATTGATTTGTCAAAAGATAATAAGCCAATAATGGAATTGATCAGAAAGCTTCTGACAGAACTAGAAATAAAACACAATATCAAAGAACACAAGTCGAGATTAAGATTAGAAATACATGGAACAAGCAAGAACATTTCAAATTTGATAAAATTTCAAAAATCCATTGATTTCTACGACAGAAGAAAAAGAGCAGAATTAGAAAAAATGATACGAGTATATTCGAATCCAGTAAATGACGGACAAGAAATTAAATCTCAGGTTTTTGCTTACATTAAAGAAAATCCGTCAGCAGACTTAAAGACTATTATGATGACACTAAACGTAAAATATGATTTCTTGAGAAGATCAGTAAATTCATTGATAAATGACGGAGAAATAGAAAAATTCGAACTTAACAAAAGAAGATGCTTTAAAATCGTTTCCTAGTCCTGGCCCAATCGGCAAGTGGGTTCAGTTGACTTTCCGACATAATAACTCTAGCATTAGCTATGGTTAGATGTGTCTATTGAGAACTTTGATTAACCTATAATTTGTCAAAGTTCACAATAAGGACTTTGAATGAAATATATATTATTCAAAGTCCTCTATCTTCTGAATCCAGTCGTTAATAGCCCAGTATCTTCGGTATAATGGGTGCCTGCTCAGAGATGAGCAGGTCGCAGTGACAAGTTCCACCGGACTGTTTAACAAACAGGAAGGAATGAAGTGGTGAATTAATTCTGTCAACTACCGCTCAAACATTTTGAGTACAGTCCGACAGGATACTCACTAAATAAGCGACATTCTTTACCTGGTTAATAAACGTAGCCGGCTGACAAACCGAAACTGCCCTTTTTCTTGAAGAAAAAGTGCAAGCTGCCCAAAAAGAATATATTATGAAAAAGGGTTGCGGTATAGGTCTTTTATAGCCGGTGAGTCGTGGCCACTAGCGGTGCGTTAACGCGGGTTTC
>CAZYBR010000057.1:0-2797 GCA_964645905.1 uncultured archaeon | reverse complement strand
AGTACAGTTTATAAATATATTATGAGATTTAAGAATAAAGACTCACAAGAACAAATAGAATTCTTGGGTGCAAAGTGATTGAATGGTGAACAAAAGAAAGAATCCAAAGTTCGTAAGATGGTCGTCTGCATCGGTCAAAAGAGTCCATCCGCCATGGAGAAAGCCGCATGGAATTAATTCGAAGGTCCGTGCGAAATTCGCTGGCAAATTGCCGATGCCTAACATCGGCTATGGTGCTGACAAGGAAACTAGATTTCTTCATCCGTCAGGATTCAGGGAAGTAATGATTGATAATGCTGACAATCTAAAGAATATTGATGTCCAAAAGGAAGCTGCGAGAATTTCATCTTCTGTAGGCAAGAGAAAAAGAACAGATATCTTAAAGAAAGCGGAAGAAATGAAAATCAAGGTTCTGAATCCGTAATATCTTGTTGTAGGTCACAAATGTATTTTACTGCAGGCTTCATTATTCATTTATGCGGTTCAGAAAAGACGCTAGAAGCGGGCTCTGGGGCCAGATAGAATTTGAAGCCCAAAGTCGGTCAAATAAGAAGGATAAATCGTTCCGTTTGTCGGGTAAATGGAAAAAATTCGTTAGAAAACAAGATGGCTTTAAGGTTTATGCCGTCGATGGAAAATGGATTAGAAACAATCTCAGCATAATCTTCGGCCACGGTGGGCACGGATATGTGCACGAGTTTATACCTAAGGACGAAATATGGACAAGCACGCATCATTATCATGAATCGAAATTCACCAGATGCGGATGCACTGTCTCAAACAAGGGGCAGAAAGCTTCCGAACGATATTTTGACAGCACCACCATACACGAGATAACCGAATTTAAGGAAATGAGAAAAGGAAAACCATATTGGAGGGCCCATCAGATTGCGCTTCAAAAAGAAATAGAAGCAGGATTGCTGAAAACTCCGTATACTGACACGGAAATGAAATAATAGAAATTAGTGGAAGTTATTTTTTGGGAATTTAAATAAACATTTAAATGCTGTTCTTCAGAAATAATTGAGTAACTATGGTAAACATACAGAAAAGAATGGCCTCAGAGATATTGAAAGCGGGCATGTCCAGAGTCTGGCTCAACCCAGAAAACCTAAAAGAAGTGGATAAGGCCATCACCAAATGGGACATAAGGAAACTGATAAAGAAGGGCGACATCAAAGAGCTCCCTGCCAAGATACAAGTTTCTGGCCATAGCAAGAAAAGGAAGCGGGGGCCGGGCAGCAGAAAAGGCAAGAAGTATGCGGTCGTTCCTAGAAAGAGAAGATGGATGTCGACTGTGAGACCTCAGAGAGGGATGCTGAAAGAATTAAAGTCTACGGGCAAGCTGGACAATGCAAATTATAGAAAATTATACAATCTCGTCAAAGGCGGGGTGTTCAGAAGCAGGGCGCACTTGAAGCTCTACCTAGAGCAGAACAAACTTTTAAAGTGATTTTATGAAGCTTTCTCCGAAATTCAGGATGCCGTTCAAGCGCAGAATGGAAGGAAAGACTGATTATGACAACAGGCTTGCACTGTTAAAGTCAGGCAAGGCAAGGCTTGTCGTGAGAAAGAGCCTGAATTACATCACAGCGCAAATAACATTGTTCGAAAAGAAGGGCGACAAGGTGATTGTTTCTGCCAACAGCAGGGAGCTGAAGAAAATCGGATGGGACTTTTCATGCGATAATCTGCCTGCGGCTTATCTGACCGGATTATTGATCGGGAAGAAATCCCTGCAGAGCAAAGTCAATGAGGCTGTATTGGACGCCGGCCTGTATACTTCTGTAAAAGGATCCAGAATCTATGCGGCAGCAAAAGGCGCAAAAGATGCGGGATTGGACATACCGATTGCCGAAGAAATTCTCCCAACCGATGAAAGGATAAAAGGCGAACATATAACCGGTGAAAAGTTTAAGGATTTACCTGCAGAATTTGAAAAGGTCAAAGGAAAGATAATCGGTGGATAAATGGAAAAGTTGAAGGAAGAAAAAACCATTGTTGACGAAGAAGCGATCGGGAAGGTCCCTATAGTTGTCCCTATAACGCCGGAAGAAGTTCCTGCAGTCATTGAGCAAATTGTCGCCCCTATTATTGAAGAGGCTAAAACCGGCTTGTGGAAACCTAGGACGAGCTTGGGAAGGGATGTTCTTGAAGGCAAGGTAAAGAGCATCGATGAGATAATGCTTTCTGGGAAAAAAATAATCGAGCCTGAGATTGTCGATCATCTTGTTCCGGATTTGCAAAGCGAGTTGATTCTTATTGGTGGAAGGCCGGGAAAGGGCGGCGGGATAATGAGAATCCCTATCAGGATGACTGCGAAGATGCACAGCTCGGGAAGAAGATTCAGAACGTCGGCATTGTTTGTTGTGGGAGACGGAAAAGGAATAATCGGTGTCGGCAGGGGGTCCAGCGTCGAAGCAAGGACCTCGATGGAAAAATCCCTCAGAAAAGCAAAGTTGAGCGTGATAAAAATAAAAAAAGGATGCGGTGACTGGCAGTGCGGGTGCGGACTGGAGCATTCGATAGCTTACAAGGCGAAAGGCCATGCGGGATCTGTAAGAGTCGAACTGATGCCTGCGCCAAAGGGTGTCGGGCTTGTTGCCGATAATGAGACTAAGAAGCTCTTAAAACTGGCTGGTGTAAAGGATATCTGGATAAAGACTTTCGGAAACACTTCGAACAGAATCAACTTGATATACGCTGTTTTTGATGCTTTGAAGAAATTGTACGTTTATGAGAAATAGTCATTGTTTAATGTGAAACAAAACCTTCCCTATTATTGAATCTTTTTTTA
>CAZYBR010000056.1:0-2868 GCA_964645905.1 uncultured archaeon | reverse complement strand
CTTGCCTTTCTTCATAGCCTCTTTAGTTTTCTCTAAGTTTTCTGAATAATTCTCTGTTGGAAGGTCTATTCCATCAGAAAATAGAGTTTTAGCAAGCTGTCCGACTTTGTCTCCTTCACTAAACTTAAACTCTTCAGCTAAAGTAACTTTTCTTATCTTTTCAGGCTGATTAAAAGTAATCCACAAATGTTTAGGACATTCCAATCCTAAGATATACTTTGATTTCGTAAGTATTGGATTCATGTATAGTTTAGAGACGTTAGATTATTTATAAATAGTAAGGTTTATCACCCGCATTCGACTTAAGAACCATCACCCGTTATTGCGACAGAGAGCGATAGGATTAACCTTATATAATTCTTAATTTAGTATTAACTATTGCCCCAGTGCTTATGCCCCGGTAATCTTTTGATCGGGTTTAAAGCTCAGCAGGTAGAGCGGCACACTTCCAAAAGAAGGCTGTAGCTGTTAACGTGATGGTCGTGAGTTCGAGTCTCACCTGGGGCGCACATTTTATTTAGCTTTCAGAGTCATTCGTGCTGTATTTTTCCATTCCGTATCAAACAATTCAGGAATTAATTCTTCCCCGTTCAACATTTTTCTGGCAACCTCATCTCTTTTATCGGTTCTAAGTCCGATTCTCTCCGTCAATGTATATCCCCCATTGTAACTACCCGCAATTCCAGTCTTTCCGTCTGATTTTGTAAACCGGTACACTATAGGAATGAGCATAGGATCTGTGTAAAGTTTTAAAAATTTAATCCAATCCCCGCGTTGTTCAATTAGTTCTCCCAAAACAACACTGGTAGGACAAATTGAATTTGGATCGTAATCCATATAGCCAACTAATTTTCCGTCACCAATAGCAACCATACCGGAAAATGGGTTTTCTATTCCGTGAAATTGGTATGTGCCATCTATTACATAATCATGAGGTTTGTGAAGAAGTCTTCTGCTCTTATTAAAAAACTGTTGGATATCCTGATGGAGGTCTCCCATTATTATCTTATAATACGAAAAGGATAAATACATACCAAAAATTACAAGCTTGAGACCTGTCTTAAAATCGCTCAAGTAGATATTACATACAAATCCACGCTAATCTCTTTCTTTGGCTTGTCATGGAACTTGAACAAATGCGGGATAGGAAATGTGTAAGGAATTATTTTCTCCACTTTACCACCCCTGTCTTCAACAAATTTCGTTATAAATTTCACGGTTTTCTCATATCCATCCTTATGCAGGCTGTATATTTTGTTGCCGCACTCCAATGCCTTTTCCAGAAATGTCCTATCTGCATGCTCTTTCTGTATCCCGAATGGAGGATTTTGTATGACAGTATCACACTTACCAGAGAAGTTGTTTATATCAGATCTGACAAATTTTATAGAACCTTTGATTGCTAATTTGTCATCTACGACAAACTGCAGATTTTTTTCTGCCGTCTCCAGAACCTTGTAGTCTAAATCAACTCCCACAACCTTCTTAGCACCAAGCAATAGTGCACCTATAGCTAGCCTTCCAGTGCCACATCCAAAGTCAAAAACAACTTTGCCTTCTATATCACCGCTCAAATGAGCGAAGTGGAGTATATCCGCAGCAAGATCGCTCGGTATTGTATATTGCTCCAATGTTGATTTCGGATTTTCTGCTGGTTTTAGTTTAGAAAGGATTATTTCAAGTTGTTTTTTCATTGGCAACCACACCACTACTATGATTTTAAGAGCCTTTAACAGATTTATAAAGTTTTGTGTACCTTTAATTAACTATGTCTAATAGCCTACAATTAGCCTATAAAATAAAGCTCGAATACCACGGAAGTCCGGGTTTGACCCACACTTTAGTTAGCATGATGACTAACAATATTAGAAGTAATCGACAACTCGCTGAAAAATGTAGGTTTAGTCCAGACGGTAAAACCATTGCAGTGTATCTTGAACCAACAATAGGCACTGCTTATTTGAGTAGTTTATTAGATAGAATAATAAGTAAAAAACATTTTGGTTGTAAATACGAAATAGAATCTGCTAGAGGAGAGGAACCATCAAGTGCAGTTAACTCAGAGCTTGAAACTTTAAGGGATACTGTCAACCGACTTAGAGATGATTTACAAAGAGCAGGACAGGAAAATCGTGAAAATGGGATACAAGTTGTTGAACTTGGTAGTAAAGTAGAAAGACTTATAGGAGAAAAGAGTGCGGTTGAAAAGCAGGTTGAAGCAACAGAGCGTGCTTATAGAGGTAGATTGGAGACTCAAGGTGAAAGTCTAAAAGCCGCAGAAAGAAGGATAGTCGAATTAAGCAAAGGCGTAGCACCCGAAGTTTTGGTAGCTAAATATTTATTCGATCCAGGGATGTTAATCCAGACTTCACTACAAATAATGTATTCTAATTTGATGGAACTGGTTCCACAATTCGAAGAGTTTAGAGAAAAAAGTTTGGAGACTGCATTCAAAGAGGCTGCCAAAGAAAGCGATATTCATAATATGACTTTTATACAATACCGTGCATTATCACACCTAGGAATTGTGCACTGGGAAAAAACCGACAAATACAAAGGATTAAAACCGAAATACGATGAAGCCGTAGAAGGTCTCGAATTGCTGAGGCAATTGAAAGCAGGTGTTGTTCCACAAGGCATAGCAAAAGTTCTTGTACCAAGTTTAATTGACACTTATGAAGGTAAAGATCGAGCATACCAGTCTACAATAGTCGAGTTTCAAAGAGAAGAAGGGCAACATAGACGTATTACCGCATTGTTCAATCGTGTACAAGACCTGTTTTCACAAAGTCCAACCGAGCAACTTCTAGAACCCCCACAAAGAGTTGTATATATTGCTACAATTTCTCCACAAGGATCACCAGAATT
>CAZYBR010000055.1:0-3070 GCA_964645905.1 uncultured archaeon | reverse complement strand
CAACAGCAGGTATATTGACAAGCTGTATGAAGATTACAAGCGTTCTATTTAATTTTTGATAAATCTCCATTTAGTACGATAGGTTGCATAATTCTAACTTCGTGTGCCCATCTAGCGTGTGAAGGTTCAGGAGTTTGATTTAGCAAATACAGTTTCTTCCCAGAAACATAAGCTGTGGCCATTTCCATTAATGATGAAGTTCCTATATAACCGTCCACACCACTTTTACGTAAATTTAAAATTAACACAGCATCTACGTCATTTATTTGTTTGAGAGATTTTCTTAACACGTCTGTTTGGATACAATGTTTGAAATCCGCTTCCAAATCATCTATTAGACCATCATTACTTAAATGAACCTCAACGTCTGGAGGTAACAAAACTGTGTGTCCCAGATCTTCTAACGATTTCTTAGTTTCCATCATTTCTCTAGAAAATGTCATACTCCCACAAATCATTATTCTCATAATTGTTATAGCAGCAGTAACTTTAAATTTCTCCTTAATCTATAAGGGTTATGAGACAACTAGAAATAAAACCAGAAAACCTTGAGAAAGTGGAACTGAATAAATTAGTCAGTGAAATCAGCTCAAAGGTCAATCCTAGCGAGACCACTTCTTTAATACAGGAAATGCGAAATAGGAATTATGGATAGATTTGTTTTTGACACTACTTTTATAGTTAAATGCATAGGTTCAAATCAAAACTTCTTAGGGAGATGATATGAAGGAAAGAATCAAGAAAATATTCTCAAACGCCAGTAAAAAGTTGGACGCTTTCCTGATAGTGAATTCCGATTATCCAAACACAGACCCGAATTTCTTTTACACAAGCGGCATAAAGTCTGGCGTGTTTGAGCGCTGCTATGTCTTGGGCAAACGGGACAACGGATATCTTTTTACATCAGAACTGGAGGAATCCATCGCGCATGCTGAGACAGATTTGGATGTCATTACATTCAGGAAGAAAGGCGATTTGAAAAACAGTCTGAAGAAACTTTTGCACGGAGTAAAAAAGCTCGGCATAAATTTCGAAGTGTTCCCATACGAACTTTATCTTAAAATATCCAAGCTGACAAAAGCAAAAATCATTGACATATCCGAAGCTCTGGCAAAGACGCGATCAATAAAGGACAAAGACGAGATAGACGCTATATCAGAGGCATGCAGGATAACATCCAAGGCAGCAGACGAATTTCCAGATTATGTGAAAGAAGGCATGACTGAAAAGGAGCTGTCAAGAAAGCTAGTTGAGCTTCAGTATCATTATGGTGCAGACGGGCTTGCATTCCCTCCAATAGTCGCTTTCGGCGAGAATTCTGCGCGCCCGCATCACACACCTTCAGAGAGGAAACTAAAGAAGAACGAGTTTGTATTGATAGACTTTGGTGCAGAGTCGCAAAGATATTGCTCAGACCTCTCAAGGACTTTTGTATTCGGCAAGGCGGACGAGAAAATGAAAGAGATCTATGGTACAGTGCTCAATGCCCAGACGAAGGCTTTGGATATGGTGAAGCACGGTATAAACGGTAAGAAAGTCGATAAGGTGGCAAGGGGTATTATTGACAAGAAGTTCAAAGGAAGGTTCATCCATTCACTGGGGCATGAGGTTGGCATGTTGGTTCATGACGGCGGTGTGTTGAGCCCGAATAAAAGTTTCACATTAAAAGAGAATATGATCGTTACTGTGGAGCCCGGTGTATACATTCCTGAAGTAGGCGGTGTTAGGATAGAAGATACAGTTTTTGTAACCAAGGGCAAAACTAAGATTCTGACTGATTTGCCAAAGGAACTAATGGAACTGTAGAAGATTTTTAAACTACAAAGTAAACTAATCATTAAGGCTCCTGTCATCTAGCCCGGTCAAGGATAGCGGCCTTTCGATTTACTTCGAAAGATTTGATGTCTGAGATGAAAGAAGATCGCCGCATGCCAGGGTTCAAATCCCTGCGGGAGCACAAGTCCTTTTTGGTATAATGCACTATCTTAAAAAGAGCTAGGGGAGATATTACTTATGGACAATGAACTTCTGCATAGAATTGGTTATGGTGGGAGAATCGATGATGTTTCGATTCGATTGTGTAAAGATTATGCTCTTGGAAAATTCGTATCCAATAGGATAATACCAACTGGTTACGAAGACTTTAACTACACTCTTGTCACTTCTAAAGGAAAGTTTTTCGTCAAAATCTTCATGAAAAAACGCAGTGATGGTGACTGCAAGAGACTGGTGGATGTTTATGTCAAAGCTGTACAAAGGGGTATTAAACACCCCAGAATATTGGAATCAAATCAGGGATTCTATTATGTAATTAATAGCAAAGGAACAAAACTCAGATTATGCGTCATGAATTTTATTGAAGGTAGAGATTTCTTCAACCTGAATAAGAAACCCACTATCAATGAGTTAAGGGTATTGGCGAAACAAGCAGTCCTCATAAACACCATGAACATTGAACCAAAATACATTTATGATAGTTGGGCGATCGTAAATTTCATTAAAGAATTTGAAAAGAAGAAAAAATACATATTGAAAGATGATTTGAGATATTTAGAACCTTTAATAAGTGACTTCAAACAAACAAATATTGAGAAATTGCCTCATTGTTTTGTTCATGGTGATATAATTGCCACTAATGTAATACGGGACAAGAATGGAAATTTATGGATTACAGACTTTTCTGTTAGCAATTATTATCCACGAATACAAGAATTAGCTGTATTGGCTTGTGATTTATGTTTTGATTTAAAAAACAAAAAAAGGAGTGAACATAATTTTGAGAGTGTTCTAGCAGAATATCAAAAAACAATAGAATTGACTGCAGATGAACTTAGTACATTACCAACTTTTATAAAATTAGCGCATGCTATGCATGTAATCTGTGCTAGTTACGAAAAATTCGCAAATGGCAATAGTTCTAAGGAAAATGAATACTTTCTTAATCATGGAAGAACTGGTCTGAGATCTTTATTAGGGTCGAGTAGGGCATTACACTAAAACAGTCTATCTCCCGATGGGAGCATTCAACCTTAAATTCTAAAATAGTATCTTGTTTAAGATGAAATCCATA
>CAZYBR010000054.1:0-3267 GCA_964645905.1 uncultured archaeon | reverse complement strand
TTCAATCTGTTGATAATTACATCCTTGACTTCTCCCCTTCTGACTTCCATCTCCAAGAGAGATGCTTTCAGGTCAGCTTTTATTTTTTCTGCCACATGGTAGGCAACATCTCCTTCAATCAATCCATTCTCAAGTTCTTTCAAGACAGGAGATATGTCGTCTTCCGATAATTTCTTTTCGGTGAACTTCTTCAGAACTTTTTTGAATAAAGATATTCTTTCTTCTTTCGGTTTTTCTTCAGCTTTAATTTCTTTTTCTGTTTCCTGCAATTCCTGTTCCACATATTCTTTTATCTCAGGCTTCTCTTCCTTTATAATCTCTTTTATTTCCTCAGCAACTTTTTCCGGTTCCTTTTCTATCTGTTCCTCTATCTTTTCGATCTTTTCTTCCAGTTTTTTTTCATCTTCCTTTTTTTTCGTCAAAGATTCGATTACATTTGAAAATTTCTTTTTCAGGAAGCCAAACATTCGATCACTTTAAAGTTGAGTTCTGAAGTCTCATCATCTCATTTATTTCTGGTCCCAGCTGGCCGAGGGCATCTGAAAGCTGCATTATGTTATTTTGTATTTCTTTCAGTATGTTTTCCATTTCTTCCTTCCTTTTATTCAATAAAATCTTACCATCTTGGCGAGATTTTTCCAAAATAATACCAGCACCAATATCTACAAGAATATTCTCCTTGTCAGCAATATTGCCGTGCGCATAGGCTTCGCCGCCGAGCTTGAACAGGACATTTTCCTTGTTTTTTTCCATCTCGTCTATACTGGATATAGTCGATATTATCTCAGCCAGCTTGGCATTAACCATGTCCCTTTGCTTAGCCAGAGCTTCCAATCGCGCTTCCAATGTCCTGTATATCATCATCTTTTCTTGCAGTTCTTGTTCGCTTACCATTTTTTATCACGTGATGCAGGGGGAGAGATTTGAACTCTCGAACGCACTAAGCGACCACGTTTCTTATCTCATCTTTTATCAAGGCTCAATGAACTTGAGCGTGGCGAAATTGACCGGGCTATTCGACCCCTGCGTAGTATATATTTGGATTAATATCTCCTTTTAATATTTTAATACGTTCCTCTAAACTCGTTTTTGAGGGGCAGAATCCGAATCTTTTCCATATTTCAAATTTAGTCTTATGCTTTGGGTTACTGGTTCCTATTAACTTATTCCATTTCTCCAAAGACGATATTCTATTTACTTCAAATTTAAAGCAAGGACTCCTGTTACCTCTTATAGGACTAGGCTTAGGATTGGCATATTTTATGCCGAGTTTATCAGCGATATCCTTTATGTCTTCAATTAATCCTTTGGATATAGATGTTATACTTAATCGTGGAACATCGTGCAAGACCCCCTTTCTCCATGGGCTGTTATACTTACCAAAGTAGATATTTCCATCAGTGTCAAATATACCTCGTAATAAGTGAGCACCTAATTTAGTATCATCTTTGAATATTCTCGGTATTCTAACGGTTTTTGCCTTTTCCCCTCTAGGCAGTCCGACATCCAAAAGCGACTTTATTACAAATTTTCTATGAATAGAAATTCCAAATGTCCTCCAGTAAGAAAATTCACGTGGTTGTACGTCTAGTTTAAACTCTTTAGAGAATAATGGTGCTAAATAATTAGCATAATATAAACGGTCTTCAGTTTTATGCCCACTAATAAAGATGGAGTCACGTTTAGATTGTATCCAGCCATCACCTATAATAGCACCAGCGATTTCACTCAACCCTGCAGTTATTTCCATAAACTGATTTTCGGTCGCCTAGTTATAAGTCTATTGACAGTTCATTTCCTTATACTTAAAAACCTTCTATAAAATAGATGAAGAAAATAAAATTATTAGGTATCTTAAGCTTGCTGGTTTTAGGAATAGCTTTGATAATAAAAATTATACCAACTGAAGCGCACTACAAGACTGTAAAAATTTCCAATATCACTCTCAAGGCTGAAGTTGCAGATACTGAATTCAAAAGAATGAAAGGCCTTATGGGTCATGAACAATTATCACGAAACCATGCGATGCTGTTCACATTCGACAATCCCGGTTATTACGGCATATGGATGATGAACGTGAGTTTCCCGATCGACATCCTGTGGATAGATGATAAAATGAAGATAGTCGACATAACTGAAGTCGCCCAGCCATGCCTGCTTTATTGCCCGACATATATGCCAGAAGAAAAAGCGCTCTATGTCTTAGAAGCCAGTTCAGGATTTGTCGAGAAGAATAACATCCGTGTCGGGGATAAGATTTCGGTATCTAAATATTGACTTTTCCTAGTTCCAATCTCAATTGCTCAATCTGTCCTTGCAGGTCAGACACAGTGGCTTCAATTGTCCTGATGTCTTGCTTTTCTTCAGGCTCCATTCCACCGTCATGATATCCAGCCGGCCTTAGCAAGTCATTATCAAGAGCTATCAACTTTTCATCCATCTTTTCTACAATATCACTGACAATATTGAATGTATCATCGCGCACCTTTTCAATCTGCTTCAGAGTACCGAGAGAGTTTTTCACAATCATTAGTGCTGTCTTCAAATTGCCTATCGTAGTCAAAATCTGCCGATAACGGTCCATCTTGACGAATAGCGGAGCTACAGTAGGTTTTTCTGGCTCTCTTTTTATTGCTGGCGGAGGTGCAGACACCTGCTGAATGGCCATTGGCGTGTCGAGCATGGACAACGGCGGTAAGTCAGGGTATAATTCCCTAGACTCCTCCTTTTTCTTTCTTCCAAAAAACGGCATCGACATCTAATCTAATTTCGATTGTCTAGAATATAAGTATTTTTGTTTGAGAAAGTTGTGCGCCAGTCGGGATTTGAATTCTCGCGTGCGAGTAATTAGCTCAACACGACCCGAGCCCTGAACTTGGCAAGCTCATGTCCTACCAGGCTAGACTACTGGCGCATAACTGTAATTAATTTACTGTATGAAATTTATTAACCTAAAATATTCCCAAAGCCTTGCAGGGCTTGTTCATCCTCTTCCTTGATTTTACCTATAACTAAAGCCTTAATTTTTTCGTCTGCAATCTCGGCCAGATCTTTTACAAGTTCTAATGCCCTTTTGCATTGTTCTTCAGTCCCGGAAAAATAACAGAAATATCCATGCTTTCCAAGCGTGGTGCCGTCTTTGAACGTCATGCTCGCCCTGCCGACAATATCGTCTGTTAATAGGATTTCTTTTCCTTTGGCGAAATTATCCGATTTGAAATGAAATACGATTTCCATAAACAACCAATATAATTTCAAGCTTTAAAT
>CAZYBR010000053.1:0-3302 GCA_964645905.1 uncultured archaeon | reverse complement strand
ATTTCCTGCTTTCCGGATCTGATATCACTACTGTGAAGTTTGCCATAATCAATCAAAGTTTTATGCGTTAATAAAGTTTAAATTGTTGCGGTTGTTAAATAAGTTTTGAGTGATATGCTCCAATGGTTTGCATCCCAATGAGTTCTGCACTTTTTTATTTACTTCTGTTTCTAAATAACTCTTTAATAGGATAGTGATTGTATGGAAGACGGCAACATTATAGACCCATTCGGTTCATCCGTAGTGAAAGATTATGACAAGGTCATACAGCAATTCGGGTTGCAGCCTATAGGCAAGTCAATAACCAAAAAGATTAAGAATCCAAGCAGGTTCCTTAGGCGTGGAATAGATTTTGCCCACATTGATTTTGATAAATTTTTAGATGCGGCCCAACAAAGGAAGCCAGTAGCTATAATGACCGGCATCAAACCGACGAGCGAATTCCACCTCGGAAGCAAAATAACGGCTGAAAAGATTATTTATTTCCAGAGGGAATTCAATGCGAAAGTCTTCTTTTCCATAGCCGACTTGGAAGGCATGGTCGATAACGGACTGCCTCTGGAAGAGCAAGCTAAGATTGCTGTTCACAATGTAGCTGATTTGCTTGCACTGGGGCTAGACCCAAAAAACGCTTACATATACAGGCAGTCGCAGGAAAGACGCGTAATGAACCTTGCATATCTCTTCAGCAGGCGGATTACAGCGAACCATATGAGAAATCTTTACGGCGAAAGGCAGCTTGGGTTATATCTTGCCGCATTCACACAGGCCGGTGATATTCTGATGCCGCAGTTGGAAGAATTTGGCGGACCTAAGGCGGTGCTTGTGCCTGTCGGGTGCGACCAAGTTCCGCATATGTTCTTGTCCCGTGATATAGCGAACAAGTTTGAAAAAGAATTCGGTTTCATAAGACCTGCGACTGTAGTGCATAAATTCTTCAGGGCATTGAACGGACTAAGCAAGATGAGCAAGAGAGATCCTATGTCTATGCTGACATTGTCAGATAATCCTGAGATGGTGAAGAAAAAGATTAACATGACTCTGACAGGGGGCAGACAAACTGTAGAGGAGCAAAGAAAGTTGGGCGGCATACCTGAAGATTCAGTTGTTTACGAATTGTACAATTACCATTTTGTCGATGATGACAACAAGGTAAAGAAAGTATACAATGATTACAAGACAGGAAAATTGCTCGATGGTGATATGAAAAAAGAAATTACAGAAATTGTTATCAAGTTTTTGGAAGAGCACCAAAAGAAAAAAGAAAAAATGTTGACGCTTGCAGAAAAGCTAGTCTACGGTAAATAGCATGAAGAAATATGAACTGACCGACGAAGGCAAAAGCTACTTGAAGCACGGTCTTCCTGAGAAACAGCTCGTGAATATCCTCAATAGGCAGCCTTTAAAATCGTTGCCCTTCGACGATGCAAAGAAAAGCGTGGATAATTTTTACATTGCATTGCAATGGGCATTGAAAAACAAGTGGGTAAAATCTTTTGGGAAGGATCTTGTGCTTGCAAAATACCCAGGGAATATTCCAGAACAGGATGCATTAGAGAAGATAAATAATAGTGAAGAAGTCGATGAAGCTTTGATTAACATCTTGATTCAAAGAAAATTAATCAGAAAAATTGTCACAAGCGAAGCTGACAAATTAATCGGTAAGGAAGTCACAAATCTAACACCACAATTACTGAAGACGGGCTTGTGGAAACAGGTCAAATTCCAAAAGTATGATGTTAACGTTCCAATATCAAAAGTTTATCCGGGAAAACTGCACGCATACAGGCAAGTTATAGAAGAATTCAGGGAAAGATTAATCGGATTAGGTTTTGTAGAAGCCAAAGGTCCGTTGGTAGAATTGAACTTTTGGAATGCTGATGCATTGTTCATGCCTAGCGACCATCCTGCAAGAGGAATACACGACGTTTACATGATAAGGGAGCCGAGAGAAGGAAAGATTCTTGATGAAGAATTATGGAAGCGTGTTGAAGACACCCATAAAAAGGGCTGGATAACAGGAAGCAAAGGATGGGGAAATTGGAACCCTGAACTCGCAAAAAGATTGATTCTAAGAAGCCAGACGACTGCTGTGTCCGCCAGAACTCTGGCGAAGTTAAAACATGAAAACCTTCCGCACAAGATGTTCGTGATAGACCATGTGTTCAGGCCAGATGTCATTGACGCGAAACATTTCATAGAGTTCGACCAATGCGAAGGAATAGTTGTTGGGGAAGGACTTACATTCAGGCATCTGCTTGGTTATTTGAAAGAATTTGCATCGGCTGTAGGAGCAGATGAAGTTAGATTCAAGCCAGCATATTTTCCATTCACAGAGCTTTCTGTGGAAATGTATGCGCATTTCAAAGATTTGGGATGGGTCGAGGTCGGAGGATCCGGAATATTCAGGCCTGAAGTAACAATGCCTCTTGGAATAGAAGTCCCAGTTTTAGCATGGGGGATTGGGCTAGGCAGACTTGCGATGATGAAATTGAAGATCAATGATATACGCTATCTTTTCGCCGAAGATTTGGGATGGTTGAGAAATAAGGAGATGGTGAGATAATGCCGACAATAACATATGATAAAAAAGATTTGATAAATTTAATCGGAAAGAAATTGTCCGATGAAGAGTTAGGAGAAGTTATCAGCCTGATAAAACCAAATGTCGAAGAGCTTACAGAATCCGAGATAACTTTGGAACTGACTCCTGACAGGTCTGATTTGTTTGGCATCGAGGGTCTTGCCAGATCTGTAAAACAATATCTGGGACTGCAGAGTGGTTTGAAAAAATTTGTAGTCGGTAGTGCGCAATTGCAAATAAAAGCAAGTCATCTGCCACAGAGACCGTATGTTGCTGCAGCCGTTATAAAGAATGTGCCGATGACTGATGCATTCATCAGAAGCATGATGAACATACAGGAAGTTCTCGGTGAATCTATTGGAAGAAAAAGAAAGAAGGTCGCAATCGGCATCCATGATCTGGATAAAATATTCCCTAGCATAAGTTACGTTGAAGCCAACATCGATGAGAAAATCGTCCCACTGGACACAAATGAAGAGATGACTTTAGGGCAAGTTTTGGAAAGAACACCGAAGGGTAAAGATTATGGAGACTTGCTATCTGAAATGAAAAAATATCCTGTATACAAGGATGTGAAAGGAATATTCAGTTTCCCGCCGATAATAAATTCCGATAGGACAAGAGTAACTGAAAATACAAAAAACCTTCTTGTAGAGCTGACTGGAATCGACAAGGAAGCTACAATGCAGACATTGAACATAATTGCCACTAATTTTGC
>CAZYBR010000052.1:0-3386 GCA_964645905.1 uncultured archaeon | reverse complement strand
CTTGACAGAAATTGCCCCTACAGATTTGAACTTGCTGCTTGCCCTTATCAGGTGGTCGTGCTTGGTCTGGTTGATTCTTACAAATTCCTCTTCAGACTCGTATCTGGGCTGCTTGAAAATATCGATCCAAAGCTTGTCCATGCCGCTCAAATCAATCCTGCCGACGAACTTGCTCGGCCCGACGGAATAATAGATTTTCGCCGGTCCCTTCTCATCATAATTGACCTTTTTCTCAATCAGCATCCTTTCCAAAAGTTTGGTCACAGTGTGCCTGTTGAGATCCAGTTTATCTGCGATGTCGTGTATCGTCATCCCCCGTACACTTTCATTCAGAGTCCCGAAAATCCTTTTTTGGTTTTTTGTATCGTATTCAACATCCTTAGTGGTTCTGAATTGCATCATATTATCTAAATCTAGATAGCATTTAGAGCATATAAAGATATGTGATTAATGTATAGAAACAATACAGCCGTTTTCTGGTGCATCCAGCCGAATCCCAGCCCAAATTAACCAGCACCAAGCTTGTTTTGCCTTCTCCGCCAAACATGTGGGAAATGACCCTCCGAAAAGCACGTATACTATCTAGGCTAACTAATGTATAGAGATTAAAAACTAATCAATGGAGGTTGATAAAACATGTCAGTAGTTACAGTCTACAAATCCAACAGTCTGCCGGGTCCGTGGCAGGTTGCCAGGTCGCTGAACGGGCAAAAAATAAGCGAGAGCTGGATGACAGCATTCGTGAGCAAGTACAACAGGAACGAGGTCGTACTTAATTATTGGTTCTACGAAAACCTCGAGGACAGCATCAGCAAGGTCTTCGATGAGAACGACAGTCTTGAAGTAGTGTCATATCTGAAACAGAACGGCAAGACGCGGGTCTTGAAGAGGATATACTGCTTCATAAACATGCTGACGAATACATTGGAGATTTACACAGGATATGATGCAAGACTAGATGAGATAGTTGCTACAATCGAAGGCGTGTTGAAAATAAAATTCACACGAGTCGTATTGACGCCAAAAGATCTTCAGAAAATATATTCTGAGCATTCAAGCGAACTGAAGCAGGTAATGTTCAAGAATGTGGAAGGACTCTTCTACGAAATTCTTCGTGGAAACTATCTTGAAGGCAATGAGAAATTCAATGAGTACATGCAAAAGTTTCCCGAATGCTTGAGGGTGATTTCTTTCAGGCCGAGGATAAAATTCCTGAACGGGAACAACAAATACCAAGTCACATTGAATGGGGACAAGGGGACTTTGAGATTCTCTTCACCTAACGGTGATTTCAGTTTCCGACCTAGGATAGAAATAAGGCAGCTTACATTCTTGATTGCTGCCACTCTCGGCCTTCTTGGGTGATTGGTGGTGGAAAAGTTAAAACTCTATTTAGACACGAATATAATCTTAGGATGGTTTAAACACAGATTACAAGAAGTAAAGTATGCTAGAATTTTCAAAATGCCGGAAAGCTTGAACATTCTGCAAAAGCAAAAACATCAACTTTTTGTTTCATATTTAGTTAAAGCTGAGGTTTCTCGTTATCTCAGAAGCGAGTGGCAGTTAAATTCAGAGAGCATATCTGAAATATGGGATGAATTCATAAAGGAAATGAAGACAGAATTTATTGAACTTGAAAAATTTCAAGTAGACCTTAGAGAAATGGATATTATTTGTTCAGCTGTCCCACTAAAGAAATACGGAACAATAGCCGATTTAATACACCTTAAAATCTCCAAAGAGTTTGGTCTGAAGTTTCTAACAAATGAAAAGAAGCTGAAAACCCGGTTATTAAAATTCTATGATAATATAGTTCATATTAATGAGATCTTCCCAAACCCTTTTTAATAGCGATATTACGCATTTTCTCCGCGAGTCTTTCCAAACCTTTAATTCTCTCTTCTAAAGGTTTGTCTGGTGGGACAATGATTTTTACTCTATGTCCTCCTAGTATTCTCCACTTTTCTTTGAAACCGTTCTTTTCTTTCATTTGAATCACACTTCTACTACATCAATTATCTTCGATTTTGGCAATTTATACTTTAGATAGCCTGTCCTCTTTTTTGACGAATGAGTCTTTCCATAAGCATGATACCACCAGGTTTTTCTAACTACAACAGTCTCCTTAAACAGCTCCTTGATTTTATCCTTGCTAAATTTCTCTTCTGAAGTTACTATTTTCTCTTTTGTGAAGTACACGAATGACATTAATTATCCGTCATTCGCTTCACCTCTGTAGTACGCCTGTCGAAAAGGAAAACAACATTTCTGTTAATAGCGACAAGTGATTTGTTATATTGTTGTAATATGCTGATAAAATCCCAAGTACTGTTTTACCGAATTTAGTAACACACATTTTCTTAAAGCCGTCCTTTTCAGTCATTTTTATTAGATCCAACTGTTCAAATATCTTCAAATCAAGTTTTACAGTCGATAAAGGGATCTTTCTCTCTTCAGAGATTTTCTTGGAAGCTGAAGTTAGCGATCTTGATTCGTCTCTGCTAATAGAATCCAATATTGCCATTTGTTTCTTAGTAAATCCTCTAGCTAAAAGTCTGCCTAATTTCTTTTCTTGGACTCTAGACAACTGGAAAGACATCAACTCACAAGAAAATGAGTCGCTTTGACTAGTATTAAAATATTAGGTCAGGTGTGCCTGCCTATCGAGTTCTTGTTAACATGTGAGTATTTTCTAAAGTGGTTCAATGGGGATATTCGATACTGTCTATTTCACCAAATATTGTGAAGATTGCAAAAAGAGAACAGGCTGGTCGGCCCAATTCAAATGGGAATATAGATGCCAGCACCATTACAAACTCGGAGAAAAAATGTGGAGAATTAAAACAAGGTTTATTTGGGATAAAAAGTCACATTTGGCGTTCGATAAGGATATGCAGGAAAAAATAAAGCACTTTTCTAGCGATGAAGATGGTATAGCAATATGCGAAGAATGTGAAAAAAGATATCACGACCAATACGGAAAATTAAAAAGAGAGCATTGGGAAAGGACAAAATGCAAGGGTATATCAGAATGCTTTTACAAGAAAGGCAAGACTTACGGGAAAGGTTTGCTTAAATGGAAACAGGAAAAGGATGAGAGAGGATTATTTGGGATATGTGAATGCGGTGCATTGGATAGAATGGTGAAGAGAAGAAAATTGAGATACCTCAGATACGATTGCACAGTTAAAATAAGAAAAGGTATAATCCGGCAAATAACAGTCTTAAGAGAGACCTAGCGAGGTTTTTGATATAAGTGGGTTCGAGCGGAATTGAACCACTGTCTGCGCCTAACTTCCAGATAGTTGTAAGGGCACTGTCCTAGCCACTAGACTACGAACCCGTATGATAAATACAAACTTTCACTATTTAAAAATATGGAA
>CAZYBR010000051.1:1278-3491 GCA_964645905.1 uncultured archaeon | reverse complement strand
TTCCTTACGCTCTCAAGCAAATCAGCCTTGTCTTTTACCGTCCCTGTTGACAATAGAATATTCTTTTTTGGAAGCTCGAAGCCTACTGCAAACAAGAATTTTAAAATAAAAACATGTAAACGAAAAATGCAGTCACGTTTGTGATTATGTTTGTCAGAAGGAACAAAAAGTATCTGTAGCCCAATCCTCCTAAAAATGCGGTGGTCACTGTAGAAGCAAAAGAATATACAACCAATGCGACCCAGAATCCGCCAATTCCAAACCAGTAGCCGAAAAGAACTGCCAAAGCCTGCGCGGGAAGTGCCAGTAAAATGAAACGCGCTAATCTTAGATGCATCATGCTGTGAATGACAAGAAGAATTCCAGCCAATAAAACGCCTTCAGGTATGCCGTACTTGATTCCTGCGAGCCACGGCGCAAAGAAAAGGAAATCCGTCCCGTCTATGTGTATGACCTTTTTGGAGAAGATGTCTGTGAAGAAATTAAGTACTATGAAAACCAGTGAGAATACTAAAAATTCTGATGTGAACATTGATTAAACTTGTAGTTAAGCTTTAAAATGCAGGCTATTTCTTGACATACTTGTGTTCTTCAGCGAGCTTTCTAAGCAACTCTCTATCTTCTTTTATAAATTTCTTCGCAAGCCTAATGACTTTCTCTCTTACCATGTTATCTTAACCGTCCTTTAATCCAAATTACTATTTCTTCGAATTTAAGCTTTCCTTCTGAGGTATCCCGTATCATATTCCACAGCTCACTCTGATCAGCCAAAAGTTGTTTTTCATTTAAAGCCAGAAATGTCTTGGTTGCTTCCAGCGCAGTTCTTTTGTTCCCATCGACGAATGGATGGCTACTAAGTATTCCGTAAAACAAAATAGTTGCCGCACGCTCTATTTCTTTTGGGATTTTTGTCTGGTCCACTGTAAAATCTAAATTACCAAAAGAAATTATACCACCATGGCCACCAGTCTCATTTACAATATCGTCATGAATTTGAATTACTTCTTCTATGGTAAGATACTCCATGAATATGTTCATGCACTTAGTTCAGGATAAATAGGAAACTTTGCGCACAACTCAGTGACCTGTTTTCTGACTTCCTGCCTGACTTCTACGTTCTCAAAATTATTCAATACTTTCATTATCAAATCGGCAACTATTTCCATTTCTTTTTCTTTCATTCCCCTGCTTGTCAATGTCGCAGTGCCGAATCTTATTCCGGAAGGATCGAACGGCTTTCTTATGTCGAATGGGATCGTATTCTTGTTCATGGTTATTCCAGATTCATTCAGCGCAGCTTCTGCTTGTTTGCCAGTGAGCTTTTGCTGCAAATCCATTAAAAGCATGTGAGAATCTGTACCGCCTGAAACCAATCTAAAATATTTTCCGAGTGTCTCTAGGGTTTTGCAATTCTTCACAATCTGATGTGCATAATCTTTGAACTCTGATGTCATCGCTTCCTTGAAGCAAACTGCCTTTGCAGCAATGGAATGTTCATGCGGTCCGCCCTGTAATCCCGGAAAAACAGCCTTGTCTATTTTCTCTGCAAGTTCCTGCTTGCACATTATCATCGCTCCTCTAGGACCACGCAAAGTTTTGTGCGTAGTAGTCATAACAACATCTGCATATGGAATAGGCGAAGGGTATGCGCCTCCTGCTACCAGTCCCGCAAGATGCGACATGTCAACAAAGAAATATGCTCCGACTTCGTCGCAGATTTCCCTGAACTGCTTGAAATCAATCACTCTCGGATATGCAGTATATCCTGCCTGTATTATTTTCGGCTTGTGCTCTTTTGCCAACTGTCTAACTTGATCAAAATCTATCAGTTCGTCTTCCTTCCTTACACCATACTGCACAGCATTGTAATGCTTGCCCGAGAAATTCACAAAATGTCCATGAGTCAAATGCCCCCCATGGCTGAGAGTCATTCCTAAAAATGTGTCCTTCAATTCCATCAATGCGAAATAAACTGCTTGGTTTGCCGGCGAGCCTGAATAAGGCTGCACGTTCACATGCTCTGCGCCGAAAAGTTTCCTCGCCCTTTCTATCGCAGTGTTCTCTATCTCGTCGATGAACTCCTGCCCGCCATAGTATCTTTTTCCCGGATAGCCTTCGGCATACCTGTTCTGCGCTGGAATACTCAGGGCTCCAAGAACTGCTAAGGATGCTATATTGTCGGAAGGTATCATGTGCAGAGAGCTCTGCTGCTT
>CAZYBR010000051.1:0-1178 GCA_964645905.1 uncultured archaeon | reverse complement strand
TCTATGGTCCCGTCGTTTTGGATTATAACATCGGCCATTTCAATGCATTTTCTTACCTGCTGCCCGTATTCTGGCTGGTCCTTTCCCTGGTCGCGGTCGTCGACTTTGACAAACTCCTCCCATGCTTTCGGGTCCATGTCCCGGTTCCTTTTCTTGACCCTTTCAAATCTGGTCTCCTGGGACGCGTCTACGGCGACCAGCTTGAACCCGTCAGTGAACTGCCTCTTCAGAAAGTCGATTTCGCCAGGATTCCTTATGCCGTCAATTACTTTCACTTCGCCTGACTTTTTCATAAAATCGATCGCGATCTTTGCCAATACATGACTGCCATATTTCTGCCTGAGCTCGTCGCCAAGATTCTGCTGTATTGACCTTGTTATCTTGACTCCTCTTTTCTTCAGCATTGCTGTGTCCAGCAGGTCGGACAGTCTGACAGATGTAGTGTTGAATCTCTTTTCCAGAATCTCCCTTACGACTTCTTTTCCAGCGCCTATGGTTCCTGCAAGCCCTATTACTATCATACCAAATAATTTTGTGAGTTAATCGATAAATATTTGCAAGGATTTATTTTTTTCTGGAAGTCGTTGTAAAATCTGTTCTCTAATCTGATGTGATACGTATCACATTCAATGAATTTTAACTATTTCTTCTCAAAATCAATGAAAAGCTTGCTTGCAGTGGGCCCTGTCTGGCCTTGGTATTTTTTGCTGTCCTTTTTATAATAAGGCTTCTTGCTCGGCGTCATGAACTTGGCGAAATACAACTGAGCGATGACGTCGCCTGGCCTCAATATCACCGGCACTTCATTCATGTTCAAGATCTCCAAAGTATATTGCCCCTCCCATCCGGGCTCGCCTATGCCCGCCTGCACATGAGGCACTATTCCCCATCGCGCGAACGAGCTCCTTCCTTCCAGCAGGCAAACGATCTCCTCATTTAATTTTATGTATTCCTTCGTGCTCGCAAGGACAAACCTATGCGGATGTAGGATAAATTCCTCGCCGTCTTTAAGCTCTACCGTCCTGAACATCTCGTCATGGTGGTGTATCCTGGGGTCGATAAACTTTATCGAGTCGTATTTCGGCATTTTGAAGACATTCCCAAGCTCCACATCATACGTCCACGAGCCTAATCTGGCTTCATTAAACGGTGTGATTTGGACTTTGCCTGCGCTGATC
>CAZYBR010000050.1:0-3545 GCA_964645905.1 uncultured archaeon | reverse complement strand
GGATTTCTTTCAACTGTGCATTAGCTAGATCTTCTAGCTTTGGGCATCTTATGAATAGCTGGTGCGCAATCGGTATAGTCTTCTCGTCTCTGGTCCGTGCAGATAAGACAGTTGAGATAAGGGTTTGCCATGGTTCTTTCCACTCTTCGGCAGCCAATCGCATAGGCGAGCTTAATTTTTTCAGTTCTTCCAATTGTGTTAGCGCCTTATTCATAAAACATAATTGAAATACCTTGTTAAAAACAAAGTTTACATGTCACATATGCGACATTGTTATTTCGGAAGACAAATCTGCATTTTAATAGTTTAACATTCGTAATAATCTATGTGGAGTTCGAAACATTAAATTATCTCCCATCTTATTTGGGAGGAGCCAAAGATTCAAGTCTAACAATTTTATGGACATGTTTAGCAGGTGCATGTATCGCTTCTTTAACAGGTGGCTTACTTCTTTTGAGACTATATAGGCCGAATGAACCGATGCACAAAGATTATAGAAATAGACGCGATTTATAAATTCATACGCTTTTATTTTTCAATTCCTTAAATTATATAATGGGTACAAAGGGTTTCAGGCTGCCTGAAGGCACTGTACCTGTAAACTACGATGTTTCTTTTGAAGTCGACCTGGACAAGTTCCAATATAGCGGAAAGGAAATAATCGATTTGGAAGTAAAGCCAACTTCTGAAATCGTATTGCATTCTTCAGGCCTTTCAGTCACAAGTGCCCATGCCAGTTTCAAAGCTAGGAGCGTCAAAGCCGCAATCAAGCTTGACGATACAAAGGAACTGCTTACCTTGAAATTCAGTGAGAAGCTGAAGGGTTCTGTAAAGCTCACTATAGAATTCTCTGGAAAATTGAACGACAGCCTTCTGGGATTTTACAGGAGCAAGTACCTTGACGGCAAGTCAGAAAAATATCTCGCGACCACGCAGTTCGAGGCCCCTTATGCGAGAAGATGCTTTCCGTGCTTCGACGAGCCGGCATACAAGGCGACATATGACGTCACCATGAGGATAGCAAAGGACCTCAAAGCCATATCAAACATGCCGATAAAAGAGGAGCATATTGAAGGGAGCAAAAGAATAATCAAGTTCCATAGGACGCCTAAAATGTCCACATACCTGCTCTACCTTGGAGTCGGCGATTTCGAATTTATCGAAGACAGGTCTGGAAAAGTATTGGTCAGGATTGTGACAGTCCCTGGTAAAAAATCCCAGGGCAAATTCGCATTGGATGCAGCTAGAAAATTCCTAAAGTATTTCGAGGAGTATTCTAAAATCCCATACCCTTTGCCGAAATTGGACCTTATTGCACTGCCTGACTTTATCGTAGGCGCTATGGAGAATTGGGGGGCAGTAACATTCAGGGAAACGACGCTTCTTGTCGACCCGAAGATGACACCAACTGCCTCCAAAAAGAGGATAGCGATGGTGATTGCGCATGAACTATGGCACCAGTGGTCTGGCGACCTTGTAACGATGAAATGGTGGAATGACCTCTGGCTGAATGAAAGTTTCGCGACTTTCATGGCGTACAAAGCCGTCGACCATTATTTTCCAGAATGGGACATGTGGGAATATTTCATAAGCGATGAAACAGCGAATGCTTTGGAAGAGGATTCGATTAAAGCAACGCATCCAATTGAAGTTCAAGTCCAAGATCCGCATCAGATAGAAGAATTGTTCGACTCAATCAGCTATTCGAAAGGAGGCAGCATACTTAGGATGCTGGAAGGGTATCTGGGCCATGATGTTTTCAGGAATGGCGTCAGCAGCTATCTTGCAGCAAATAAATATGGCAATGCAACATCGGAAGACCTATGGAACTCCCTCGGGACGATTTCAAACAGGCCAATAGAAAAAATAGCATCAAGTTGGATAAGGCAAGCTGGATATCCTCTAGTTGATGTAAAATTGGAAAATGAAAAGCTCATATTGCAGCAAAAAAGATTTGTTTTCAATCACACAGACAAGGCATTATGGCCTATACCGCTTGTGATCAAAGCTGATGATTCTATAGTCACAGATGTTTTTGACAAAGCGAAAAAAGAAATCAATCTAGAGAAATCGCCGGAATTATTTAAAATGAATTATGAGCAGACAGGATTTTATCGGGTCAGCTATCCGGAGGGCATGCTTACAAAAATGAAATTCTTAGTTTCAAGCAAGGCATTGCGGCCATTGGACAGATGGGGATTGCTGAATGACATGATGGAGCTTTCGGTCAATGGTGAAATAGGATTGGACAAGTATTGGGAATTCACGCGCTCTTACTACAATGAGGATGACTATCTTGTATTAGCCGATCTCTATCAAAGCATGAGATATACATATTTTGTATTTTCACAAGAAAGTTTCTGGAATTCCATCTGGGAAAAATTCAAAAATTATCACAGTGATGTATTCAGGAAGATTCTTGACAGATTGGGATGGGAGCCTAAAAAAGACGAGAGCCAGAAAGATGCATTGCTTAGGGAGCTTGCTTTGAAATACTGTGGGTTCGCTGAAGACGCTGGCATATTAAAAACCGGGACTGAGAAGTTTGAAGCTTACTTGAAAAGGAAAATCGAGTTGCACCCTGACATCAAATCTCCAGTATTCAACATGGTTGCTGCAAATGGAGGCGAGGGCAGATACAAACAGTTCATAGGATTGTATTCACGGACGCGGAGCCCAGAGGAAAAAAGAACTATACTGATAGCTCTGGGCCAGTTCAAAGACCCGCAAATATTGAAAAAATCATTGGATTTCGGGCTATCGCCTAATGTCAGAACACAGGATCTGGTCATCTCTATTGCGGCAGTCGCATCCAACCCATACGCCAGAAACATATTGTTGCCGTGGTTCAATGCAAATTGGAAAAAGATACAGCCTCTTGAGAAGAGCGGCTCGCTTTTCATAAGGATGATTGAAGTTTTTATCGCAGCTCATGTCACAAGGGAAAAAGAAAATGAATTGAAATCGTTCTTCAGCAAGCACCCAGTCAAATATAAGATGACGCTCAATAGGGCATTTGAAAAAATGGAAAGGAACATCAGTTGGCGGGAAAAAAACAAAGAGATTCTAGCTCGTTACTTTTCGTAAATTACAATACGAACTTGAGTGCAATCTCGGCTGCTGCAATCCCCAAGACAATCCAAACGACATGCTTAGGCTTTAATTTGATTACTTCCTTCTCTTCTTCAGGGAATCTTATAAGACCGCCCATTCCTGAAGGCATATATACCTTGTCTTTCTTTGACATACAATCTCTTGATAATTCGGCAATCAGCTTTATAAGTTCGTGTCAGCTTCTAGCTTTGCAACTTAAGTAAATCTTGCACCTAAACCCTTAAAGTTGCACCTGAAGTCCGAAATCTGCACTTAAAGTCAGGGGATAACAGCGATTGTATGCATCAACTATATTATTATGGCTGGTAAAAAATTAAAAGGCGTGCTGCCCATAGCCCCTCTTCTGTTTTGGTAGCATTTATCTAAGCGCAATTGCTTGCACCCAAGGTTATACCAGACCGTTTCATTCTCCTGCCAGCACTTCATTTCCA
>CAZYBR010000049.1:0-3603 GCA_964645905.1 uncultured archaeon | reverse complement strand
CAGGCTGCTTTAGGAAAATCTCGGACGCAATGTGCCCTACATCGTTGAAATATTCCAGTATTGCGTCTTCACGTATACGGTCGTAACGCCTCTGGGAGTTGTGGACCACTATACCATTTGCAATAAAGTTTTCGAATGTGTCAACTGAAATGTCGTAGAATTTTTCTTTGGTAGAGATTTGATTTACACGTTTTACCTTCTCCTGTTTTATCTTATTTTCATCACTTAAAAGAATTATATCGCCTTGCTTAATGTCTTCGGCATGTTTTTCAATTACTTTGTTATGTTCAACGACAAATATCAAGTGCTCTGGTGTAGCCTTTATTTTCGAACCATTTGAATAAATTTCACATGCCTTTTCCCCATCTCTCACCATTATGTCAGAGCATACACTTTCTGTTAATTTATCCGAATTAAAATTATAGGAAATAAGTTTGTCACCAGTTCTTAATTCCGCTATCCTTTTTGTCCCATTAGTCAATTGAACTAATGTATCGGGTGCTAGACACATCCCGCCTTTGATAGCTTTGCCTGCAACCAGGGAATCAAAATGTTTCATTTGAATGATTTTTTTGCCATGCAACAAACCAATATCAGCTTCCGAGGAATCCAGTACTATGAGACCATAAACTTCCTTCTCAGAGATCATCTCCCTCAGCGGATCAAGGACGAAAACTTGGTCGCACCAATAAATTTTCGTGTTCAACTTTTCCGGAGGCTCGAAGCTCCATATCTTCAGATCGTCTTTGCCTTCAGTCTCAGATACATTGCCGCAGAAAACTATCAAGCCATTTGCAGGCGTTTGCTTGAATATCCTTAGATGTTGTATGATTTTTTCCAATGCATCAAGTACGTTTTTTCTTGTACTTTTGGACTTGATGTTTGACGCTGTCGACTTTTCTGTATAAATCTGGCCGATGATGTCACTCAAATTGTATCTAGCAGGAACATAGACAGAAACCAATTCAGTATGCCTCCCTCGTATAGCTTCTAACTCTTTCAAAAGTTTCTTTATCCTGAGTTTTGATTCATCGTTAAATACAACGCACCTTATCTATAATTACATTTTCCCTATTTTTTCTAGAAAATCTTTCTCCCTTTGAATAAACTCTTCTAGTCTAGTAGCAAAATCATCTTTTGAACTCACGTACTTTACCTCCCTTTAGCCTTTTTTTCATCGTCTTTGTAATAGCCTTCTCTTATTCCTTGTAATATATCTACATCATGTGCAATATTTAACTTTTTACTTTTTTGTCGAAACATCAATGTTTTTCTTTGGTTGATTAACGGTAATATTGTGCATTGCCTTCAAATCTTTCTCAAACGCAGCCAAATCCTTCGGTAATTCTATTTTGATTGGGTCCTTAAGCGATATACTACTTTCTTTTTTCTTGTTCCAGACAGATGAATTGAATTCTATTATCTTTGGAGTGAGCTTAATCAAATCGCTTTTCCATTCAGGCTTTGGGAATTCCTCTCTATGGATACTGTATTTGTGGTACAATTCCCGTGCGACAAAGTCTGTCATGAAAGGAACTATCGGTGCAAGCAATTCCAGGATTGTCTCCAGGCAAGTGTGCAATGTGAACCAAGCAGATTCCTTTTCTTCTTTTGTAAATCCTTCACCGTAAGCGCGTTTCTTTACAAGTTCCATATAATGGTCTGCAAAAATATTCCAAGTAAACTCACGTATTTTGTTCGCAGGTATAAAGAAGTTGAAATCCTTGTAGCCTTCCATGCATTCTTCGATTAACTTGTTCAACTCTCCTAGAATCCACTTGTCAGCTTCTATAAGTTTGGCTTTCTTGACGATTGGAAACATTGAAATGAATCTGGAGACGTTCCATAATTTCGTCAGGAACTTTCCGCCGCTCATAATCCTTTGCTCCGAGCATCTGAAATCCGCGCCCAACGAAGCTTCGGCAGCATTCCAATATCTGAAAACATCAGATCCGTATTTTTCCAAAATCGGCATAGGATCTACAACATTTCCCTTGCTCTTGCTCATCTTCTCCCCGTGCTCGTCCACGCCATACCCGCTTATCCATGCATGCTCGAACGGAGCTTTCTTTGTTATCTGATGGCATCTGAGCAAAGTGTAATACAGCCACGTCCTTATTATGTCCTTTCCTTGCGGTCTCAATGTGTTCGGATACGCCCTTGAAAAGAATGCCTTGTCCTTTCCGTATTTTGAAATGAACAACGGTGAGATGCTAGAGTCAACCCATGTATCAAACGTTCTCGAATCGCCGATGAAATCCTTGCATCCGCACTTGACGCATTTCTTGAACGGCGACCTGTCTTTCCAAGGCCTGTAATATTTCCCGGCAGGCGGCACATAGACTTTCTTGCAGTCCCTGCAGTACCATATCGGAATCTCAGTCCCATAAAATCTTCTTCTTGATATTGGCCAGTCAATGCTGATGGCGTCTATCCAATCCAAAAGCAGCTGCCTGTGCGACTCTGGATGGAATTTCAACTTTTGCCCTATGGATTTCATCTTGTCTTTCATGTCCAGCTGTTTCACATACCATTCGTTCATCGGAATTATTTCTATCGGATTCCTGCTCCTTTCGCATGTCGGCGTCCTGTGCACGATGTCTTCCTTCTTGACGACCAATCCTCTTTCCTCAAGGTCATCGATTATTTTTTTCCGCGCTTCAAACACAGACATGCCCGCATAATTCCCGGCATTCCTGGTGAGCTTTCCTTCCGGATTCAACAGTATGATCTCTTCCAGTTTCAGTTCCCTGAAAAGCCTGACGTCTTCATAATCTCCATAGCTGCAGATCATCACAGCTCCGGTGCCGAATTCCATATCCGCTTGCGTGTGCGCCATCACTTTTACTTCCTTGTTGAACAACGGGATGACAGCTGTCTTGCCCACGTCTTCTCTGTATCTTTCGTCGTCAGGATGCACGATTATGGTCTGGCATGCGGCCAAAAGTTCCGGCCTGGTTGTTGCAATCGTGATCACCCCGCCTTCCTTCAGTTTGAAAGTGATATAGACGAGATTGGTCTGTACGTCCTTGTATACGATTTCAGCATCCGCTATCGTGGTCCCGCATTTTGTGCAATAATTGTTTGGCCTCGTGTCTTCATATACAAGGTTCTTTTTCCACATGTCCATGAATGTCGCTTGAGTCAGCGTGCGATATTCTACAGAATCTGTCCTGTAATAATTTTTAAAATCTCCTGATAATCCGAGGGTTTTCATTATCCCGATCATCATGGTTTCCAAATCATCAAGTGCAGTCTTGCAATATTGGATGAATGTCTCCCTTGGCGTATTATGAATCGAGATATTATATTTTTTTTCCGTATAAATCTCCACAGGCAGACCGTTTCTGTCAATTCCTATTGGAAACAATGTCTCGTGGCCCAGCATCCTTGCGGTTCTCGCAATCATGTCTATCTGGGAGAAATGCGCAGCCGCGCCTACATGCCAAACACTCCCGCTCGGATATGGCGGCGGAGTGTCTATTACAAAAACAGGCTTCTTCGATTTGATATCAAACTTGTATACGTTCTCCTTTCCCCAAAGTCCTCTTATCTTTTCCTCAAGCTTGGGATTCCATACAGTTTCCTTGATTTTAGGCTGCA
>CAZYBR010000048.1:0-3792 GCA_964645905.1 uncultured archaeon | reverse complement strand
GAAGAAAGATGGACGAAGACATATGGGATCCGCTTGAAGAAGTGGAAATGGAAGATTACGATTCGGAAGAGTTGTAAATTCTTCCCTCTTTTTATTTTTTTCAGAGATAATTCGGGTTTTTATTTTATCCGAACACATTATCAAAACGTTTAAAAGAATCAAATGTGTACTTTCTTGTATGAATATACTAGACGAGATAAGCAGACTTGCTAAAGAATTGAATATCGATCCGGGAATAGTCGATATCAGTCTTAAGATATTTCATGATGACAGACCTAAATTGGACTGCGCCTATCTGTTTGCGGAAACTGAAGACAATCAGGGTTCAATTTTCAAATCTGCCGCAGAAATACGAGGGCAAGAAATCGCCCGAGAGTTTTGGGTTACCGACAGCGAGAATCCTATTTGGCCAGGATATACAAAATGGCGGAACCATTTAGGTCAGATCATTGGATACGCCAATATCAAAAGTATTCCGCTTGGAACGCCAAACCACAACACATTGACCGAATCACAGGCACTTGTCAAATACGCTAAAGAGAACAAGCAAAGTAGAATTTATGTTGTCGCACCTCCGTTCCATCAATTGCGTGCATTTGTCACAACCGCAAGCGAGGCTATAAAAGAAAATAACTCACTTTCTATTTTTAGTTACATAGGAGATCTTCCAATTGATGATGAATACTGGAATACAGAAGTTGTTCATTCGCAAGGCGTTTTAAAGAACACGAGAGCAGGATTGATGGGAGACGAGTTGAACAGGATAAAAAATTATTCGAACATCTTGCCCCCAAAGCTAATTCTTGACTATATCGACAAGAGAAGAATTTAGTAAAATTTAATAGGTATTATCGCATTCTTGATAATCTAGATGGACTTGGTGCTGGTTCTGGCTCCAAAGCAGGTTCTTCAGGACTTTCGTCTGGGAATGCTGCCTCGTTGATGTGCTTTATGATTACGACATCTCCAACTGATTGGACCATTCCATAAGGAACAACGACACCTTTCTTTCCGCCTACAATCTTGCCCAAAGTCGAATTGCGCGCAGCTTCGATGACAAGCGACCTTACCTTGTATCTTGACAGGTCAATCTCGATATCACTCACTTTACCGCAGTAGAATCCCCTATTAGTGAAAACATCCTTGGCAAACATATCAGAAACGTCTTTAACTGAAACTGGCATAGATAATATTTTGTTGAATTAAATATAAATAGCTGAAAAACATTTTCCAAGTCAATATTCTCCCATTGTGGTCCATAATTGTTTTGCAAGTCCCTCGTTTTGCCCTTTCTTTTTTGTAGATTCCAGCAAAGCCTCTATCTCGCCTTTGTCCAGCCATACCCCATGTTCTTCGCAGACATCGACTTTTACATCATCTACTGCCTTAGCTTGCATTCCTTGACTGCATACCGGGCATTCCATGAAACTATCTTGCCCGATGGGATATAAAAGTTTATCGTAAAGTACAGCACTTTTGTGCTATCAGATAAGATATAGAAAATGAATCAGTCGCCAAGAATATACATGCCTATGATTAGGCCGGCTATCAGCCCTATCACGAAACCTATGATCAGGCCGAGCAGAAGCGCATTCATATTAATGATTAAAAAATGCATCTTAAATATATCAGGTGGGTAGAATGAGAACCGAGTGGAAGGGAATTTTCAATTCCTGTCTGGCGCGGCTTTTGCAGGATTTTTGAAGAAATAATTCAGGATGTAAAACTTATTTAAAAGCAAGCAAATGGATTAGATTATTAGAAATGCCGAGGTCGCCTAGCCCGGTATGGCACAAAATCGAAAGATGTGTAAGGTTGCTAACCTTGCTAACGCAAGTTAGTCGTGGGTTCAAATCCCACCCTCGGCGCCTTAATTTCTTTAAACAAATTATAATTATGGACTGGAGATTACTCTCTCTGATACCACTGCCAGTTTTAATTTGGGTGTGGATCGAATTGATAAGAAACGAAGCCCCGCCAGTGCCTCTGCCTAGAAACACAATAAGGCGGATGTTGAAGCTAGCTGAACTAAAAAGAAATGAAAACTTTTATGACCTTGGCTCTGGTGATGGGAGAGCTTTGATTATAGCTGCAAAAGAATTTCATGCTAAAGCTGTTGGTATAGAAAAAAACAGATTACTAGTTTGGTTGTCACGATGGGTAATTAAAAAAAGCCGTTTAAAAAATGTCAGAGTTGTTAGAAATGATTTATTTAAGGAACATATTGGAAATGCCACTGTTGTTTTGATATACCTTTCGCACAAGTTAACACAAAAACTGAAATCAAAATTTGAAAAAGAATTGAAGAAAGGAACGAGAATAGTTTCTGCGAGTCACCATATTGTCGGATGGAATGAAATAAAAAAGATGAGAACAGGACATTTTTATTCATACTTGTACAAAATTTAGGTATTCTAGTTAAGCTATGCTGTATATCTTACATTACCAATTTCATCAACTGGAACGAATTCGCGATAGCCAAATCTTGAATCAAATGCACTTTTAACAAAACATCTAAAATCCGAATCGCCTATACAAGCTTGCATTCCTCTATAAAGTCTATCGTAATTTGGTGGTAACTGTACATTTAATTCTTTTAATTTAGATCTCAATTCTTCAGGATTATGAAATCTCAATACTGATGCTCGAAATGAGTCTGATCCTGTCCACTCTTCTACTATGTATAGATTAGATTGTACAAGAAAATCTTTTACAAATAATAACAAACCATTTGTATATCTGCCTCGAATCCTGTATATCCAATGTCTAACAGGAATTCCTATTCCAGAGTCCTCCATTTTCATTCTATGGTCAAGGTTGTCAGGTGGTAGTATATCCAACATATGAGATAGCCCATCAAGAATACCTTTTTCCCAAGGCATTTTATCAACATTATATCAACCTTAATCTTTAAATTGTAAAAGTCAACTAACATTAACGGGTTCGTAGTCTAATGGTAAGATTTCATTAAAGGACGTATCTTTGACGTGGATGAGATCGCGGTCCGATTCCGCGCGGACCCATTATTTTTTCTTAAATTTCTTGTGGATTAATTCTATCAGATAAGGAATAAGCGGTCCTATAAACAATGCGAGCAGCAGATTCCTCACATAGTATTCCGAGCCTGACCACAGCTGATTGCCCCATGGCGTGCTAGGATTGAAAAAATTGTGCCCAAAGAAATGCAGAGATATCCATAGGAAAGCGAATGCCAGTGAACCAAACACTCTGGACAGGTACTTTTCCACGCCTGCAAACCTCCTCTCAAAGAGGCTTTCAAGAAAGCTATTGCCAACTATCGCGCCTACAGCGCACGGTATCAGAAAGGTAAGCCCTATCATCTCCAAGTTTACGGGAGTCACCTGGAAATTCTTATGATAAAGGAAAAGCGTGCCGTTGATAATGGGAACTATGGAATCTTTTGTAAACAGCCTGTAGAATACAGGAATGAGATAGAGTATTGCGCCGGAGACGACCCATCGCTTGTTTTTATCGAGTCCTTCTATGGCAGAACTGAAAATTCCCATAATTATATTTGGATTCCCGGCATTTATTGTTTAAGCTTTATAAGTTAGCGGTGCCACTAGTAATTAGGCGACGCTGAACAGGTAGCTTCGGTCTTCCGTCAAAGGAAGATTGAGGAAGTTCCCTCCACCCGTCAAGGTGCTGTGGAAGCAGCTGGCTGAGAAGTCAGAACCAGAATCAGAAACGGTATCTATTGCCGGCAATATGATGATTGGAAATGAAGTGCTGGCAGGAGAATGAAACGGTCTGGTATAACCTTGGGTGCAA
>CAZYBR010000047.1:0-3911 GCA_964645905.1 uncultured archaeon | reverse complement strand
AAATAAGGGAAGCAGGGCATGAGCTTGAGATAGATGCTAATGAGACTGTAGAAGTGGAAGAAGACGAAGATGAAAGTGAGGATGAAGAGGAAACTGAGGATGACGAAGAATTAGAAGATGAGGAAGAACAGGAGGATGAAGAAGAGGAATAATCCTCTTCATTTTTTATAAGTCTGTTTTTGTATCTGTTTATTGGATAGATTCATGGATACTAAATATTATCTTAAGGGAATATTATGAACTATGGGGGAATAAAAATGAAACAAAAAAACAATATAAGTATGTTTGTATCTTTTGCTATTGTAATTTTTGTAGTAGTTGGAATTTCTGGATGTAGTACGATTGACAACAATACCATTTCATCATCAGGAAAAGGAAGGTTCGTGATGACCATGACTGATGCAGCCGCAGATATGGGCTCTGTCAGTGAAGTAAGAATAACAGTTGATAATATTGAAGCTTATAGTAAAACAGAGGGATGGGTGACTGTAGAAAGTAAGCAGCAGACATACAATCTTCTTGAGCTTAAATCACAAAATAAAGCAGAACTCATGGTTGATTCAGAAGTTAATGTAGGTGAATTTACTCAAGTGAGATTTAACATTAAAGAAGTTGTAGTTGTTGATTCTGAAGGAGAGCATGAAGCAAAAGTGCCTTCTAATCAGTATAAGGTAAACATCAATTCAAAAGTAGATGCAGACCAAACTTCCACTGTTGAGTTTGATATACTAGTTGATGAATCATTACATGTTACTGGTAATGGAGAATATATAATGGCTCCAGTTGCTAAAGTTGAAACCAAATCGAATGCTACTGCCCAGATTAAGAGCGATAATTCTGTTACAGTCAGCGGAGGAGAAACTACTTCAAAAACCACTGTTGGAATGGATGTCAATGGAAACGTTGGAGTAGGATTAAAAATCCCAGCGGACGTAAAACTGGAGGTTAATTCCGGAGTTCTTGGTGGGGGAGTGAGCATTAGCGCGGGTTCTGTTTCAGTTGGTAATAATGGAACACTAGTAAATGGTAAAGGGAAGCTTACAATTGGAATCACAGATGCAGCCGCAGATATGGGCTCTGTCAGTGAAGTAAGAATAACAGTTGATGAGGTAAGGGTTCATAGTAAAACAGAAGGATGGGTTATTCTCTCAACAACAGACAAGCAATACGAGCTACTTGAGCTTAAATCTAATGGAAAAGTTGAGTTAGTTATAGACGCAGAAGTTGATTCTGAAGAATATGACCAAATAAGAATGGATATAAAAAATGTTGTAGTTGTTGATTCCGAAGGAGAGCATGAAGCAAAACTGCCATCTGGAGAAATTAAAATCATGAATGATTTTGATGTAGAAGCTGATTCCAATACAGCAATAACTTTTGACTTTTTAGCAGATGAATCTCTTCATGTAACTGGTGAAGGAAGCTACATTATGGCTCCAGTTATAAACCTTAAAACAAGAGAACGAGCTACAGTAAATTTGCAGAGCGGGAATAGGATAACTATACAAGGAGAACGGAAATCAGAAATCAAGGTTGGGATGGATGTCAATGGAAATGTCGGTGTTGGTAATATTATTTCCAGTACAGCTAATCTGAAATTATCTGCCTCTGGAGCAGTTGGTTTAAATTAGGACTGAACTTCCTCTTTTTCAAGAACACCACCGACCAAAGACCGGAGGGATTTCATATTTAGGCGCACAGACCGTGGTTCTTGATCATGTTAGGAATCTTCTACCTATGGACGTTAAGTGGTTTTCTTGCCACTAGTCATAGACTGGTGGAAAATTCTGTAGTATCCCGTAATTATTTCCTTTCGACAAAATAATTCGTTTCATAATATTAAACCTCCGCTTTCTTCTTCCTCATAAAAGCCTGTTGAGGCGTTTCAAGAGCCTCAAAATTTAGGGACCTATGAGGTCTTACTTCATTGTACCAGTACACAAATTCTTCTTTTGTTTCAAAGGCATCTCTGTGCCTGAGATACGTGCCAAACCATTTCTCTATCTTGCCGTTGCTTTGGGGATGCTTAATCCTGCATAATATCTGCTTGATGCCTTTGGCCTCAAGGTACTCTACAAATTTTGAATCTCCACCGGCATTTGATATGAACTGCGAGCCATGATCGCTTATGCACTGCTTGATAACACCATGCTTCAAGGCTTCTTCCATGCCCTCTATGGACTTTTTTGTTGTAGGGCTGCTGCACTCTATAAGGGATAGTATCTTCCTGCTGGCATCATCTTCTACTCCAAATACCCAGTTTTTCCCGTCATAAGACCAGTCAATATGCACAGCAGTCAGGCTGTGCCTTCTCTCATACCTTATCCAGTCTTTCTTTCTTATGTCCTTTTTGTCCTTCTTCTTTGCATAGCCCAAGTCAAGCAAAATCTCATGGATTCTTCTATGGCTTATATGCTTCTTATAGTCTCTTTCTATAATCTTCTCCAGAGTAGAAGCTGACACTCTGTATTTCCCGTAAGATTGTTTAACCATCTGTATTTCCCATTCTTCTATTGGCTTAACAGGCCTGCCATTGTTCTTGCCTATCTCAGGAATTTCTCCTGTAAGCGTATATTGCTTGTATACTTGATTGACTCTCCTTATCGAGATTCTTGCTATCTTTCTTGCCTGGTATGTTGTTCAACCCTCATTTTTTCTTCTTAAAGTTTCTATAAGTTTCCCTTTTGTCAATTTCATGCCCAAAGGAAACTTGTCGTAGGGAAATAGTTTTGGGATAACACAACTGGTGGAAAATTCCATACATTTTAAAACCCAAACACAATTAAATATAACTCATATTTTTCTGAAATCTCCTATTTTTAGCTGTCCTTTTAAATGAGTAGGACAGCTATAAATATCATACTCAAACGGGGGCTTAAGTAAAATCTCGAGGATTCTTTAAAACCAAAAAAAGCAAATAGTAGCTACTCCTAAGAGTAGCTACACTCTCATCTGAAACGAGCAGATAAGAGCAAGCAACCACAATGCTGGACTTATTAATAAGTCTTGGGTTGTGGGGTGGGATCAGGCAACTCCGAGATGTTATAGTTGTCTGGTTGGATGATTCGGTCCTAAGACAATATGGCTTGAAATGTCCTGTTTGCTTGAGCAAACAGATATGGAAAGATGGACGCGAGAGAAGAAAGAACAGATGTCCTGTGCAAAGATACACTTGTAAATCTTGCAATAGAGATTTCTGCATTAACACCTTAGCTCCATGGTATTGGCATAAGTACAGCGCAGCATCCATAATCGTTTTTCTGTGGTATGCTCTCTCTGGAGCTAGCATACTAAGCACAAGAAATAAATGCAGCTTTTCTTCTAAGCTGCCAACATGGAAGACTTTATGGTCGTGGCTTGAGAAGTTTGGCACTGTCATTTTTGAGCATACTTCTCATCTGAAGCAAGGAGTTTCAAGGTACCGTGCATGGCAGAACGATGAGATGTATCTTATGAAGAGGCCAATTATTGGCACGATTGATCCCCAATCAAGTAAAATATTCCTAACACCAAGCTGGCATGCAGACAAAATAAGCCTATGCTCTCACATGAAGAGAGTGTTAACAAGATGGAAGAAAAAGCCAAGGGGTTGGTGGACGGATGAGTGGAAAGCATACTTTCCAGTATTTGAAGAGCTTAATCTTACCCACCGCACAGTTAAGCACAAGGACTGGCAATTCAAGAATTCTCAAGGAACGACAACCAACGCCATAGAGAATATCTGGAGACAATATCGGCGTTGGTTGTTTATGAAGAATGGATTAAAGCATGAGGCATATGTTGACTTCTATACTCGCTTATTTGAAGCCAAGTATAATGTGATTCATAATCCAAGAATTATGATTGAATTGTTGCTTTAGAAGCTGAGCTTTCCACTGGTGTCTCACCAGTGGCGTAAAATTATATACTCC
>CAZYBR010000046.1:0-4051 GCA_964645905.1 uncultured archaeon | reverse complement strand
TTTGTTCTTGTGAGTCTTTATTCTTAAATCTCATAATATATTTATAAACTGTACTAGGTGAAATGTCTAGGTCTTTGGATAGTCTATAATACGTTAAACCACTTCTCCATAAAGAGAACAGGTCAGGGATAATTTTACTCATTTCTCTTTGCGATTTATGATAAACTTTATAGCTTTCCAAAGCTTCTTTCAATCTTTGCGTTTTACGTTCAATTATAAACCCTACTGTTTCAAAGAACTTTGTTAAAGATCTTCTTGAACTAATTCTTAGTCCATGTTTATGTATATACCAGTCTAAGACACCTAGATTGTTTAAAAGTTCGCCTATTTCCACTAGCCCTTCTTGGTTATTGGAGGATAGTTCAAGCCATCTAGAAGGATTTTTACAGACACTTCCTTGGGAGTCAGCCATACCTTTCAAGTACATGCCTTTGATTTCGTCGGAAGACCCCTTAATCACCTTAGGTACTTGCCAGTCTTTCTCTTTAAGACTGACATTGTATGATAGCAAATCTTTGCAAGCTTCAACTGAATGAAGTATTACTTTATAATGTGGTTTAGTGTCAGTTGGTCTTGGTTTAAGAATTTTTATAGTAGGTTTAATGCTATATACCTTCTCTAGGCATAACGCAAAATAATCTATGAAGTCTTTATCGATAGCTTCTAAACAAATTCTGTAATTGCGTTCTAGAAATCCGTCACCAGGTCCTATTACACCTAACATGTATGCCTTTTCAGGTGTCAAAATTTGTGGATTTTGAGAGATTTCTTTTTTCTTGCCCCTTTCCCTCATTCTCAAATCCTTACTTATCAGATGTCTTCTTACAGTTGTATCAGATATATTAAATTTTCTCCCAATCTGCATTGCATACAAACCCCCTTTGAAATCTTCTACAAATTTATCTTCGAGCTCTTTAGAAATATGCGTCTTAGGTCGTAACTTAATATTTTTTAATAGATGGTATCTTACTGTATTAAGACCTACGCTGAAAATTTTAGCTATTTTCCAAGTTCCTAGTCCTTTCTCGTATAATTTAATAAATTCTTTTGACACTTCTGGAGTTATTCGTATATTGTCTCTAAATTTGATTTTATTCCTTCTTAGGTATCTTCGTATTGTTTGATCACTGCAATCGAATTTTTGAGCAATCTTTACACTACCGAAACCTGAATTATATAATCCAATTACTTCCTTTTCTTGCTCAGCAGTTAATATTCTTATCATAAATAATGTATATACATATATGTATTTAAATCTTGCTTTTATTCCGGTTTGCAGAGATATATGCCGTCTGAGAAACGCCGTTTATCGTAGCCTACGATTCTGCATGAAAGTTCTATGTTGGATGCTGTTAACCCGACTTCTTCCAAATCGATTCCTGTTATAGTCACATCCTGTCCTTCTATCTTTACCTGAGCCTTGCCGGTGATATCTGCCGTCCTCAATGTTCTCTCGCCGATGAAATTCTGAGTCACGACCTTGCCACCTTCGACTTTCACTGTCATTGGAAAGTGGCTGTAGACTATTTTCATTTTGTAAGTGTACCCTTCTGTCACGCCTTTCATCATGTTCCTGATGTGTGCCAGTATTGTACCTACAAGCGCCTTTGCCTTTCTCTCGGATGATTCTGAAGAAACTATTATTTTGTTATCCTGCTTTTGGATTTTTGTACTGTATATGAGCTTGAACTCTCTTTTAATTTCGCCTTTGCTTCCAGTAACTTTTACCTTGTTTCCGTCAATATCAACATTCACGCCTTCTGTCACGGGAATTTCTTTTGAGTGCATTCAACCATCTCAATAAATATATGAAAGCAGCCTGCCGCCCAGCTTGTGTTCTTTCGCTTTCTTGTGATCCATGACTCCCTTCGGGGTGGACACGACAAGAAGCCCTATGTTTCTTGCGGGCAGGAACCTCTTTTCAAATTTCTCATACCCGTCTACACCGACCGCGAACCTTGGCTTGATGACCCTGTTGTCTATTATCTTGCCTTTCAAGTCGATCTTGAACATGCCGCCCTTCCCGTTTTCTATGGCCTCAAAGGAAGCGATATATCCGTTTTCGTGCATGACCTTGAGAATGCTGCCTATCAGCTTGTTGGCCTTCACCACGCATTTTCCCTTGCCAGTCCTTTCTGCGTTCTTGATTACTGTCAATGCGTCTGCCAGCGGGTCTTGTAACATAATTCACTCTTATATGTAAGGACAGTTTGGTTTAAAAAGTTTTTCAACTTGAAGGATAATAACAGATTAATGAGATATTTAAAACTTCTTCTGATTCCAGTTGTTTTTGTTTTGCTCGTTTTAGCCTATTCGAATATAATCCATTCACTTACAGAAGAGAAAATAACTATTGGTGAAGGGGGCAGTTCTGAAAAATCTAGGACAGCCGAGGTCCTTGGAGTGGGGCAAGCTGTTACAGTTCAAATCACAAGGGCGACAAAGCCATATTTATTCGGAATTGTGGACCTTCCGACATATGTTTCAGGCATTGGCAATTTAAAGTTAGTGCATACAGTTTTCTTTTGGTCGTTGTATATTTTAGCAAGTATTTTAACTATAATCCTGATTATAATAGAAAGAAGGAATGTATATATGGTTTCAAAAAATCCTTTCTCAAAGGAATCAAACATATGGATGAGAATAGCTAAATCACTAGGAATAGGCGCATTATTTGCATTAGTAGCATTTCTGATATCAGGAGATGCGTCTAGTCTGCCAATAGGTTTGTTGGTTGCGTATATCGAGTTTAGAATGGCACCAGCTTAAGCAAAGACATATAAGACAACAATCACAATGTTATAAAGGAAGAAAATGTTTGGAAAAGTCTTTTTGATACCGGCTATTGTTGTTATTTCGTTTATTACTGGTGCATTTTTGGCAAGTAATTTTTCAATGACACCATCTGTGACATCAGTGCCGTCTGGAGGAGAAGAATTGTCATTAAAATACACTGGAGCTCTTTGTGTTTACATCAACGGCAAAGAATGGGAATGCAAGAAAAATCTTTTTACCGATTTAGGGAAGAATTACACTAAACAGGCGTTGCTTGGTGCTTATGCTTCAAATGTAATAACAGAATTTATAGGTGTGTCCCGTCTTAACTCATCTCAAGCTGGTACAGATATTGCACTACAGGGGGAGTATGGTGTCGATTATCCTGCTTGTGGGATGGGCAGGGCGGCTGCAACAACCAGAAATACTACAGTTAATTGTGAGACAGCGTCATGTCCAGGCAACTTTACTGTAACTAATGAGTTTACCTCAACGTGCGATAGCCGGGACGTCAACGCTACTGGTCTGTTCGATGTTATAAGTGGATCAACACTATTTGCATTAGCAAACTTCACGACAGCGACACTGAACACAAACGATAAGATAAACGTCACATGGTTCATCTGGGTAAGGTAAGTTTTATTTAAAATAAAACCATCTTTGACGGCGACAGTTCTTAAACCAAGCAGTATTAATTTTGATTTAAATTCCTTTTATTTTTATCTGCTTCTATAATGCCTGTCAAATTACTAAGTTTTTACTTAATTGGACAAATTTTAACCAACCCGTCTTTAACCAATGAGTTAATATATTTTCGAAGAACTGGACGGACAGGTTTGTTTTATACGTTGAGGTAAGCCGAATTATCAGAAACTTTATCCTGTCGAACTTGTCAATCAGATTCCTTGATTCGAAGAAATAGTACTGGTCCGCTTCAAGAAGATACAACCCTCATCCAGTTATAAGGGAGACGGTTACAGCTACTACACCATACTTCTTCAATGCATCTGCATATGTCAGCTTTTTCTGCATACTTATCCAATCCCTCCTGTAGGTATCGCCCTCCATCCTATGGTGCTTCCATCCTGTATAGAACAGACGTAAAGGTAAGTGGAGGTCCCGTTGAACGCCACTATGCTCCTGCCAACTTCTGCCTGGTTGTCGCAATCTGCCGAGGCTATGGCTGTGTTGTTGACGGGATATTGGATGTAGACGTTGGCTGTTGTGCTGTTGACATGCAATAATGATTGCGGCGATGTCGTCCCGATGCCGACAT
>CAZYBR010000045.1:0-4370 GCA_964645905.1 uncultured archaeon | reverse complement strand
AAAAGCAAGAAGCTGAACTATTTGAAAGCGGTGATAAATTCTTATATCTCAACGGTCAACATGCTAGAAGAGGTAGATAAGATTGGATGAACAGCAGACAAGGGAAATGGTGAGCCAGTACCAGCAATACCAGCAGCAACTGCAGGCTGTGCTCATACAGAAGGAGACGATGCAGCTGCAGATAATGGAGCTGGACAAGGCTGTCGAGGAGCTGAATGCCACCAAGAATGACAAAGCTTATAAGATAGCCGGACAGATAATGGTTATAAAGCCTGTCGACGATCTCAAGAAGGAGCTCGCCGAGACCAAGGAAGCTATCGAGGTTAGGATGCAGTCCTTGGGAAAGACAGAAGAGAAGATAACATCAAAGCTAAAGGAGCTGGAAGGGGAGCTCAGAAAACTGATCAAAAATTGATCGAATGAGGGGAAGAAAAATGGCATTAGAATTTGAACCGGTCACAAGGATATTGGATGAGATAATCGGCGACAGGACTGTACCTAGGAATATCAGGGCCGCAGCTGAAGAATCAAAAACTACTCTGGGCGAAAGCAATGATACTTTGGAACTTAGGATAAGCACGGTTATACACATTCTTGACGAGATTACAAACGACCCCAACATGCCGTTGTATGCAAGGACGAAGATTTGGAATGTTGTTTCTGTGTTGGAGCAGAAGAGAAGAGAATTAAGCTAGGCGCTATCTCGAATTTCGTAAAATATTTCCTCTTTTTTGGTTATTGAATTTGCTTCAAGTCTTCCTGCTTCGACAAGCGCTCTTACAGTTAAACTTACATCGGTATCTGATGCTAAACGAACTGCAATATCAGGGGATGATCTTGCAAAAGCTGTCGACAGGTGCAAGTCTCCAAGGGAAGACAAAACCGCATACGAAAGGGATTGGGTTGAACTAAAGTAAAATTCCCCTTCTTTTAACTGTCCTTCGTAAGGGTCTACAGCTTCTACAAAACCTGTTTCTCTAGAAATTTGATCTGGCGTATATTTCCCGTCTTTCGTCAAATCTATTTTAAGTTGGAAAACACCTTTCGGAATGATAACATATCTCTCTAAGACGCTGGGGCTTTTTAATTCCTCTACTACTCGAATGCCTGTGAGGAGGAGATTTTGCTTTGCACGCATACCATCGACAGCTTCGTGCACACCAATGCCTTCTTTAGCTTGTGCTACATCAATAGCAAACGGTCCAAGATGAAGATTTTCACCTTCTATAAATATTCCTTCACCAACTACCATAGCATCAAGATACAACCATTGCGGCAACATGCTGTAAGTCTCCACATTTTCGCTGGCTTGCCTAGCTGCCAAGTTATGTTCTTCTACAAGTCTTGAAGGCCTTAAATGGAGACCAAATCTTTCATACCTTTGAATATCCATCTGTAGGACCATTCTATGTGGCTCTATATAAGGCACTAATCCTCCTTCAGGATACCTATAGAATGCTCTTTTTTGTGATATAGAATAACCTCGTGAGCTCCCTCGTCCCACTACTACCTGACTAGGTTCTACCCATTCAAAATCTCTAAGTGTGTTTATTAACATATGAAATTGATATAAAGCTACTTATTTAAATTTATAAACCAAATCAATTATTGATAAAATGGCGATTTTTGGAAAACAGCCTGACAGCAATCCTGAAGACAGGATAGAACTTGATGAGAACGTCTTCAAGGAAGAAAGGAACGTAAGTGTAGGTGTTGAGAATCTGACAGCATTTTCTGATGTAGAAAGGATTCAGGAAAAGTTCAGGGAAGGCAAGCTTATTTTCCTGAGGATAAAGGAAATGCGCGAGAATGACATTAATGAACTAAAGCGCTCTGTCGAGAGGCTGAAGAAGACTATAAATGCAAGTGACGGAGATATTGTCGGTGTAGATGAGGACGTATTGATTGTTTGTCCGCCATTCGCACGAGTCTTTAGAGGCTAGTAAATAAAATTGATTTTAAATTAATTTAATCCCATTCCTTGTTTTGTAGTGTCTCTATTCTAAAAGAATAGAAGCTTTATATAAAGAAATTACTAACTTTTTATTAATGTTAGTGAATATTTTTACTCTTTTAGAGAAAGAGATGAAATTACGTGTTTTCATAAACAAGACACTTTCTAATACATTAAAGACATTAAGCAATTCTGCTGTCTATAAACTTGCCAAAGAAATAGGAATACACCCTAAGACATTGGAAAGAAAAATAGACCAAAATTACGGAAATTCCTTCCTATTTACTGAATTAAAATTCATAGCAGATACAATTGGATTAAAAAATTATCAACGGCAAATTGATTTTATAAAAATCGGTAATAATTCTAAATGGATTAAAATCTTTAATCTAGAAATTGATGAGAATTTTATAGAAGGCCTAGGATATTATATAGGAGATGGAAGGACACGCACTAATAGAGGCATATCTACTATTAACAATGAGAACAGTGTTATAAAATTTTTTCTTTACTGGCTAAGGAATTATTTTAAGACATCTTCTAAAGATGTAAAAGCTACTGTATACATGCCAAATAGTAATTTTAATGAGTATAAAATAAAAAGAGAATATTCCAAAGAATTTGATCTATTATTCACTAGAATAAAAGTTAGACCTAAAAAAGGGAAAATTAGAAAACCTTTAATAGAAATTTATCTAGCTTCATCTACACTCAAATTATTCCTTGATAGAATATTGGAAAAAATAAAAGTTCTGTGTCTGAATGATGCTAAATTTGCAGAAGCTTACATTAGAGGAATTCTTATATCAGAAGGGTCAGTTGGTTACAACAGTAAATCTGGATCAAGGCAAGTAAAAATAAAGATGAAATCAAAATCTATATCAGAATTTAATAGAATATGTCTGGAAAAAGTAGGATGTACGCCGTCATTAAATTCTACTATTGACGATATGTGGCTAGTACTTTTATCTGGATATGACGATCTTGAGAGAATTCATAAAATTGATGGATTCCGACATCATTTAAAACGTAAACTAAAATTAGAGACTGTATTACAATCATACAAAAGACGGCAAGTAAAACAAGGTAAAGTAGATATCACATATCTAAATTTAATTTTTGATCTTCAAAAGAAAAGTAACTCTCCGATAGGAGTAAAGGATATTTTAGAAATTTTCTACAGAGACAGAACGCGTATTTCTACTGTTTTGAGGCTTCTTTATAAGAAGGGTCTATTAGATAGAACACAACTAAATAATAGAGGTAACCCATATTTATATTTTCTAACAAAACAAGGTATAGATTTACTTAAATCTTCATCGATTGTTAAAAGTCAAGCTTATTCTGAGAGTATTTTTTGAATTGCTTTCATTAAATCTTGTATTTTTACGCGTATTTGCTTAGTACTGTCGCGTCTCCTTATAGTTACTGTGTCGTCCTTCAAAGTATCATAATCGATTGTGATGCAAACACTCGTACCTATCTCATCCTGCCTGTAATATCTCTTGCCTATGCTGCCTGTTTCATCATAAACTGCGTGAAAATGCTCTTTCAATTCTTCGTATACTTTTTCAGCTTTTTCAGGGAGTTTGTCTTTGTTCACCAAGGGAAACACTGCAGCTGTAAACGGCGCCAGATTTGGCGGCAGCTTGAGGATTATCCTGTCCTTCTCTTCCGCATAATTCAACTCAAGCAACGCATAAAATATCCTGTCTATACCGAACGAAAGCTCCAATACATGCGGGATGAACCTTTTATTGTCATAAAATATTTCTTGCGACTGGCCCGATATTTTCTGGTGCCCTGACAAGTCATGGTCTGTCCTGTAATGAACACCGCCGCATTCCTTGAATCCGATTCCTTCCAATTCTATTTCAATATCAAAATGGACCTTGTTATAAAATGCCTTTTCTTCATCCGATAAATGTCTTAGTCTGAATTTAGATTTTGGTATTTTCAGTACTTGTAAGAAAAACTGTTGTACTTTAGCGAGATGATAAACATAGAATTTAGGCAGTTTCAATTTTTTAACAGCGTCATCGCAACTCATCTCAGTTATTTTTTTACCTAACAAGACCACAAGCTTGTATTTTCCAACATCCTTCCAGTTATTGTGCTCATCGACTTTCTTTGGATCAAAAAATATTTGCAGTTCAGCTTGGGTGAATTCCCTCTGCCGTAACAATAGCTGTCGTGGTGATATCTCATTTCTATATGCCTTACCGATAATAGCCAAACCTAGAGGAAGTTTCATTCTAAGTATGTTGAAGTGCCTAAGAAAGTTGACATAAGCTCCTTGTGCTGTCTCTGGTCGCAGATATGCACGGGTTTCTTTACCAGCTCCCATATCAACGGGGAACATCATGTTCAAAACAGACACATCACCCAACTCACCTTTGCACCTAGGGCATTTCAC
>CAZYBR010000044.1:0-4456 GCA_964645905.1 uncultured archaeon | reverse complement strand
CCTGAATGATTTCCGCATGTTCGATGAGATATTTACTGTCAGCGAGGTTCTTGAAGAGGTCAAGGATAAGGTAAGCTCGGTCAAGCTGTCCGGAATAAACTTGAAAGTCATTGAACCTGACGAATCTTCTGTGGACATGATAAAAAAGGCTGCCAAAGAAACAGGAGACATGGAGAAATTGTCAAAGACAGATATTAAAATATTGTCAGCTGCAAAGGAATTCGGGCTGGTTTTAATGTCAGATGACTACAGCGTACAGAATGTTGCAGAGAAGCTGGGGATTGAATATATGCCTGCGTCTGGCAAGAAGATAACCAAAGCTGTTAATTGGAAAAAGTATTGCAGCATCTGCATCAAGTTCTATGGCAATATGGATGTTTGTCCGAGATGCGGCGGCGAATTAATCAGGAAACGTGCCATGGAAGACCTTATAAAGAAGAGAAATTAATTAGTTTAAGAATAGGAGAAAGGTTTAAATAGTTTGCTATTAATAGATAATCTAACAAATTTGGGTTTACTTAAAAGTGATAAAATGGTATACATAGATTTTACACAAGAAAGGGCGCGATACAGATTAGACCGGGAATGGGAAGGTTGGAGCATTAGCGCTATTATGCCTGTCGTTGAAATTGACGGTAATTCTACCCGAATGCTGAGTGACGACCAGATTTTGGATAAATATAAAGGAGACTTGGCTCGGGCGCAATTTCGTGATTCACTACTTAGAAATCCTTATAGGTTTGAGTTAAATTTTGAAAAGAATAAATACGATAGAAAACTACTAGATTACGAGTTTCCAAAGATTGTAACAGATTATCAAGTAGTACCAGTTAAGAGTTCTGATGGTAGAGGTATTGATGGTGTTAAAGCTGTTATTCACAAAACTAGAGTTTTACCCACACCCGGAAATTATCTGGAGGAAATTTATCCTAAAAAAGATAATCTGAATAAAATTATCCTAAAAAAGTGATAAATAATGCAAAAAGGAAAACCGGTCACACAGACAAAATACAGTAAGAAATGTCCTGACTGCGGAAGCATGAATTTTATAGAAGATCCGACAAGGGGAGAACTTGTATGTTCCAAATGCGGCCTTGTTATGGAAGAGGAAATGATAGATACTGGCCAGGAATGGAGAGCTTTTGATACAGAACAGATGTCAAGAAGGGCAAGGGCAGGCGCTCCGTTGACATTCACAAAGCATGACAAAGGCCTGACTACGGAAATCGGAAAAGGTGTAGGCGAGCTTTACAAAGTCCCTACAAAGAAGAGAGCCCAATATTACAGATTGACAAAATGGCACAAGAGGCTGATAAAAAGCAAGGATAGAAACTTGTCGTTTGCCTTGTCTGAATTGCAGAGAATAGTCTCATTTTTGAACTTGTCAAGGAGCGTTCATGAAAAGATCGCGAGATATTACGAACAGGCTGTCAACAAGGGATTGGTAAGGGGAAGATCTATCGAGTCGGTAATCGCGGCTTTGACATACGCAGTTTCAAGAGAATTTGACTCACCAAGAACATTGGATGAGATCGCAGAAGCATCTGGGGAGGACAAGAGGGAAATCGGGAGGACTTATCGTTATATTTCAAGGGAATTGCAGATCAGGATTTTGCCTGCAGACCCTGTGACCTATGTTCCGAGATTCTGCTCTATGCTCGGATTGAGCGATAGAGTTTTGGCAAGAGCTGTCGAGATCTTGAAGAAAGCAAAGAAACATGATATCACTTCAGGAAAAGGACCGACAGGCGTTGCGGCTGCTGCGATTTACATTGCATGCGTCCTTATCGGAGAGAAGAGAACACAGAGAGAAGTTGCAGACACGACAAACATAACTGAGGTGACAATAAGAAACAGATATATAGAACTTGTGAAGAAGCTCGATCTCGAAGAAGAGATGGAAAAGAGAGCAAAAGAAGAGTGATTAATTATTTTGTTTCAAATCTTCCAATAAATCTCTGATATTATCGTTCTTCAAGAATTCTATTCCTTGATTTGTTATTTTCCAAAAAATATTTCTACCATTTCTTAATCTTTCAACTAGACTTCTATTTTCCAATTTGTCTATATTCCAGTTAATTGCCTGTTGACATCGCTTAAGTTCATTTTCTAGTTCTATCGATCTTTTCGGCCGTTCTAAGAGACTTTTTAATATAAGGAACTTTCCTTCTCCTTTTCGAAATTCTTCCATCTTAAAATTTTTCATTCCAATCTCGAAATTACTTCCTTTATTTGGATGAAGTTCGCATAAATTCCATTTTTCAATTATTCTAAAATTAGACAAACCTGTTATTACAATACATTCTTGACCTTCGATTTCTTTATCTCTGTCTGGTATAACGTCTAGTTTTTCAATTATATTTCTTAGAAATTCTCTTTCGGTTTGTAGTTTTGCACCGATTGTTATTTCTACTAATTTTTGATTTTTACTTCTTAAACTAACATTTCCTTCACATGCAATTACACCTCTAATAAAAGCTGCACAAAATTTTTGTGAAGAAAGCATGATATCATTGAGAATTTCTGACAAATTCTTAATGATCAAGCCTAATAAAGTAGAACTGATTTTAATATCAGTGAAAGCAAGATTTCTTCCTTCTAAGATTTGAAAATTAAAGAAATTGTCTAGAGGTATATTTAGGTCTTTTGAGATGGTCCCTTCTATTTCTTTGATATTACCTTCAAGTTTCGGAGGTATAGAAACTCTTACACGAAATTCATCAGACTTTAATCCTAAACATTCTATGGCACATAGAAGAAATCGCTTTTGAAGTCCCAGATTTGTATTGGAGAATCCAAATACTTTAAATTTACCACCTTGTAGTTTTATCCCATCCCCGAATCTCAATCCTAAACCTTCAAATAACAATTCGTTAATTGGAACGAGTTCATTAATCTTAATAGTCTTAGCATTTCCACCTCTAGCCGAGTGTTTATCAACTGAAATTTCTACTCTTTCCTCATCTGCATGTCTCCATAAAATCTTCTTTCCACTAGGCAAAGCTTCAGGCAGCAATCTCACTACATCAGCAAACTGCTTCCCTTCTTTCTCCACGATAAAATCTCTGTTTTCCATTTTATCACAATTAAATATGGAAAAGAATACTGTTCCGACTTTGGGAGGAGGTCATTTCCCACATGTTTCATAGAGAAAACAATCAGAGCTTCTATTTCGTCGCCTGAAGTAAAATAAAACTGATTACTGCCAGAAAATCCTTATTTTGTCCATACCACTATTTCTTTCCAAACAATTTCTTTTGATTTTAGAAACCCTTTAGTGAATTCAACCACCTATTGAATTGAGAACGGCTTACATGTGTGGCAGTCTACTGTGAATAACGGTGGTTTGGTATAATAGCTATAAAAAGTGTTCAGATGTTCTCCAGTGGATATAACCACTATACCCCATCTCATGTAATACTTGCGATATAACTTATCCTAATGTTGAGCAACTTTACTACCGGTAAGCCATCTTCCAGCATTAGCTAATGCGGCATAGACATTCACTACTTGTTCTCTTTGTTCTTCACGTTGTTCGTCCAATCTTCTTAATTTCAAAGTTTGATCTGCATGACTTTTCATAAGTTCTGCCACTTCAGCGGTGCCTTTTAACATTAATGCAGCTCTCACAGCATGGTAGGCTGATACAGTTGCCAATGTAATACGAGGTTGTACATCTCCGTAACTTCTATAATTTCCATCTCTTCTATAATTTACGGAGAAACTTAAACTTCCGTGATTCCCTATACTAGAAAAACCGTCACTGTACCATCTTTTCGCACCACCTACAAGCGCTTCTAACGCTTCTACATAAGGAAACTTATCCCCTGTACTAAGGTCTAATTCTTCAGGTGAAAGAAGTAATTCGGGTACTAGTCCTATCCACATCTCTAGATATTTTCCACCGTAATGATCTGATACAAAAAGGCTTAGAGCACCACCATGTAATTTGTTAATTGTTATGCCAGCAATGGCGGAATATTCTAAACGCCGTTTAGCCCTTTCGTTAGAGACGTCTGTTAATTTATCTCTATCCAGAACATCCTCCTCCAAAAGTTTCGCTGCATCCATCATGCCATTTAAAGCAAGTTCTTTTAGAGTCGGTCTCTTAAACATTAGTTAAATATTATATCAGAAACTATAAATCTTTGAAAGCATTCGACATCAGATTTAAATTTATTTCTATTTTTCTAACTACACATATGAAACCCAACATCGGTCAAGGCGATAAGGGAACAACTTTTTTATTCGGCGGCAAGAAAGTAAGTAAAGACGGTCATCAAGTTCATGCTTATGGAGATGTAGATGAACTTAATTCTTACATCGGTTTGATTCGTTCAATTAATGAATATAAAGAAATCGATTTGATTTTGGAAAAGGTCCAAGAAGACTTGTTTATTTTAGGTTCGCGTTTAGCTTCCATAACTGGAAATTCCAGATTACCCCAACTAACAAA
>CAZYBR010000043.1:614-4795 GCA_964645905.1 uncultured archaeon | reverse complement strand
CTTTCAGGCGCAACGAAAGGCCCTGGACGAGGTTCTCTAAAAACAAGACTAAGAGCTATGTCCCGACTGTTCCTGCAGGGAAGATGCACCAGTTCATTATGGGCGAGACTAATGGCACTTTTGACACTACTTTGAAGCTTGTCGCGAAGAGTTCTGCACAAATCAGAGACAATGCGATGGAAGCTTCAAGAATCGTGGCCACTAATTTTCTGGAAAAGAAACTGCCAAAATCGTATTTCATCCAATACCTTTTATACCCGCACCAGGTTATCAGGGAAAAGCCCATCGCCCAAGGCGCAGGCGCCGACCGTTATTCAAGGGGGATGAAACTTTCGTTTGGCAAGCCGACATCAAGAGCGGTCCAATTGCACCAAGACCAGGCCATGGTGTCATTGCATGTCAACAGGGCGAATCTTGAAATCGGAAAAATTGCGCTGAAGAAAGCTGCCCTGAAATTATCTGTTGCTATGAAAATAGTCGTTGAGTAGAATGTCTGAATTTGTCAGTATCGGTAAATTGTCGGATTTTCCTGAAGGAAAGATGAAAAAGATTCTTGTAAAAGGTAAAGAACTATTGGTCGCTAACATCGGCGGCACGGTTTATTCAATTGACGGGATATGCACGCATGAGGAATGCTCTCTGGCTGACGGATTCCTGAGGGATGAGAATGTTACTTGCCCGTGCCATCTTGCGCAGTTTAATGTAAAAACTGGGAAAAAGGTTGCTAATCCAGCGACCGGCGAAAATATCGCAGACGAGCCGGCATTCAAGATTAAAGTAGAAAAGAACGAAGTTTTTGTTGAGATTTAAATATAGTTAAATAAAGAGCCTCAGGGGGGAATTGCACTCCCGACCTTTTGCTTACCATGCTTGCGCCAGATACTGTAAACGCTCTGCTTACTGAGCTACTGAGGCATTTCTTTTATTTTATCTGAAAACAATTTATTAATATGGAGATTATAAGTAAAGTCAAAGTTTCTGTTAACGGCAAATTGGAAGAGGTGGAAGCTGTAATTGATACCGGCGCGGCAAAGACAATGATAGATGAAGAGGTTCTTTTAAGAATAGGAGCACCTCATATGGGCAATAGAGCAGTGCAGTCAATGGGTGAGTTTAAAGACGTCAAACCTCAGTATGCTGCCAACGTAAAAATAGATGATTGTGAATTTGGACTCGTGGTGACTGGTGGTAAAAAGAATCTAATCGGTCATGATTTTCTACAATTGGGTAAAGCAGTTATCAATGAGGAAACAGGGGAAGTAAAACTTACAAAGAATTATATAGAGATGTAGTTCTTATCCTACAACAGTACCATTGTGCTGGCCTTCAACAGCTTTAATAATTTCATTCGGGTCGCTTCCATCTATCAAAATTATCTTTAGTTTTATTTTCTTGATTATCTTTGCGGCCTTAAGGTCGAACAACCTATACTCGCCTGCCACCTGTGCATTTTTCTGGAGAATTTTCAAGAACTCGTCATGAGTAAGCTTGTGGAATTTCTCCGCATTGTGATTTGTTTTAGGATCATCTGAATAGACTCCTGGGACGTTCGATGCATTGACCAACAAATCCGCATCCACTATTTCTGCAAAATAAGCTGCATCATAATCGCTGGAAGTGCCGGTGTCATATCCGCCACAGACAACTATCTTCTTGCCGAAGTTATCTTTTATTTCATCAACCGTATCATCGAGTTTTTTCCATGTGGTCAGATATCCATTCTTCAGGCCTGTGGCAAAGGTGGATGCATTGAGATGCGTGGACATTATTCCGATGAAATCCCGCTGGTTATTATCTGCACCTAGCTCCTTGCCGATTTTCTGGTATTCTCTGCAGACTTTGCCGCCGCCAATTACAATAATTACCTTGTGTTTTTCAGCCAGCTTTTCTACAGCATCGATATATTTCTTGAAATGTTGGGCAGTAAGCTCTTTAGTTAGGATAGATCCTCCAAGAGAAATTACAATTTTCATGCGACTCTAAATAAATTGTAGATTAGCGTATTTAACTTTCGATTTTATACACAACATCGCCAGGCTTGACGGCATCCTTGACTTTCAATCCGACAGCATCTCCCTTATGGGCGCTTTTAATCCCCTTGTGTTCGACCTGCATACTGTCGACAGTCTCCTGTATGTTAGTTATCCCGCCCTCTATGGATATCTGGTCGCCGTATTGCAGATCGTCACTGAGCTCTATTATAGCCACCCCGATTTTGTTGTAATAATGAGTGACCTTTCCGACAAGCTTCTTTTCTTCCATAATTAACATTTGTGTATTGGATATAAAAAGTTAATATTCGCATTGTAAACTCGGTATGGTTGATCGATTGGATTTAGTAGTGAGACCTCTGGGTGTAGATCCGGAATCGAGGAGCGTGCATTTCAGACGGGCATCTTCACCAAAAAGAGTGTGTGCACCGGAAATAATTTACGGGATAGGCATGGCGATATATCTCCCGTATCGTAGATTGGTGGTAGTCGGTGATATTCCGAAGCCAACTGCCGAGGACATAGAAAATTATAGGGTTCCTTACCTAAAAGAAGCTGTTTCTCATACCAAAAGGCGAAAGAAGAGGGGCGGGTGTAATATTAACCAGTGCCACATACCCCCTAAATGGTGACCCGCTACCAAATTTTTGCTATGGCGTATGCCAAATAGCAGTTCAAAGATTAGTTGAGAGCATACTCCAAAAGAGGGGTTTCGAAAAAAGGAAAATACAGAGGGAATACTCTCCGCCCAATACTATTACATCACTTATGTTTGATACTCATATTGGATTGGTAGATATTTCTAGGGTGGATGTAACTAACGGGAGGTGGCAAACTCAAATCTATTTATTTAATGCAGGGGGCGAGATTTGAACACAACTATTTTCTAACCAACGATGTCCTCTTGAATCTTTCTAAAGAATAAGATTTCGGCAAAACCAAGAAATCTCCGACAGTTCTAGTTTTTTTATAAGGGATTATCAATTTTTCTTTAGGAAACAACACGCTCCTTTTCGGCAGTTTATCAAAATCCTTAGGTTTTTCCAACAAACTCAATAATAATTTCTTTTGAGCATCAAGTGCTATGTCAATTCCTTTTTTCATAATTCATCACGTTCGAACTTCTCTATATATTCTTCGTAATTCTTTCTTAAATCCTTATCAGCAAATAATACAGCCTCTTTCAGGTTATGTATTTCAATTTTTTCTTTCCTTTTCTGTTTTCCATAAGTAGAATAAAAATCTCTATGAAAGAATCCGTGAGCGGTATCGTACCTAACTACAGGTCTCCATCCGCCTTTAAAATGGTGCTCTAATTGGCTTGTAAATCCTGATAACGCCAAACCCCTTTCTCGAAATAGACGAAGTCTTATTCTTGTATCCCATTTTATGGGTATTAATGCTTCTTTATATCCTCTTCTTCTAATCATATGTAAATACTATATTTCCTTTCAAAAGTAACTTGTGCAGGGGGAGGGATTTGGACCCTCGTATGCACTAAGCAACCAACATTTTGACAATTGTCCTCAAGCTGGCGGAATTGACCGGGCTATCCGACCCCTGCATGTAACTATATTTATTTGGCTTTTTTAAAACTTGATGCGGCAGGTATAACGCTATATCTATCTAGATTGGATGGTAACATGTAACATTTTGTCTCATCTCCCCGAATAAGATGACCTAATGCAACTCTCATTTTAGCTGCGTCTTTGCGATTTAAACCATTATGTCCGAGTGAATAAGAAATGCCACGAATCATAACTTTCCTAAACTGGCCGTAAGGAATGAGTCCTTCTTCAACATGACCAAGTGCTAATTCAACATGGTTTGCTGTCGTATATCCATAAGCTTGAAAGTCGTCCTTGATCGTACTCAAATTGCTTTTGGCTGGATCAAATTCAACTGGCTTAGGCATTACAATAAATAGAAGGCATAAACTTAAATCATCAAATTTAGGGAATTACATTTTCTTTTTGCTTTTTTTACCCGAATGAGCTCCGCATGATGTGCACATATTTCCAGCCTCCATTTTTTGGATATGTATTATACTAATGTCCTAAAAGATAAAGATAATGTTTAATGGTTCATGTGGATTTAAAGATAGACCAATTTAGTATAGTGCCTGATTCCACTTTACTATGATTAAGTCTCATTTAATCGTCCCGTCGAGATCGAAACCTATTACTTTCA
>CAZYBR010000043.1:0-604 GCA_964645905.1 uncultured archaeon | reverse complement strand
TGGCTTATTTTATCAGGAAGCAAAACATATTGAGCCCCAGATTTTCTCAAACTATCCCCGGTCTGATGAGTCGGGACACCTATCGTTATAGCATTATACCTGTGTCCGACTCGCATATCTTCAAATCCATCGCCAACAAAAATAAGTAATTCTGGCCTGAAGTTGCCTATTATCTGTTCAAAATGATATTCTTTGTTTTTAAATTTTTCATTGGTTCCATAAATTCTGTCGAAATATTTGTCCATTTTCTTTAATTTTATCAAAAACTTTAATTCGTCATGCGGTACTCCGCTAGAAACAAAAACAACATCAAATGTTTTCCTGCAGAACTTTAGAAGGTTCAATGCACCCGTAATGAATTTTACTTTCGGATAGAACACATTCTTTAATTTATTACTAAATTCGGCCTCTACTTTTCGATATTCCTCGTCCATTAACTTAATGCCATATCTTTTAGTAAAAAAATGATCAAACTTCGATCTTCTGGATTTGCCGGCAGTCTCAATCCAATATTTGGCAGCTTCGCTTGCATCCGTACCCCAGTGTTTATTCAAGAGCATTCCAAACGCCTTGCTTTTTTGCTCTTCTATGTCTATAATTGTCC
>CAZYBR010000042.1:0-5154 GCA_964645905.1 uncultured archaeon | reverse complement strand
GATGTCATGGACGATAAGGTGATGATGTTCCCGATTCTGAAGTTCTCATATTACAAGCTTTTGTCTGACAAGAAAATGTCGATAATCAAAACATTGTCAAGGGAGATCGACTGCTGCTCATCGCTGGATGAGCTGAGCAAGAGGGTGAAGATGAGCCTGCCTTTGCTTGTTTACCACATAAACGGAAATATGAAATCGGAAGGGCTGAAAGTGATGGGACTGATAGAGACGGAGGAAAAAAGAGGCGGGATTAAGGTAAGGCTGACAGAGTTGGGAAGATTGCTTGTGAAAGGATATGTGAGCAGCGATGTTAATGGCAAGTGAAAAAGTATTTTTCCAAAACAGCCGAGGAATGAAGCTCGCGGGCATTCTAGACAGACCCGATGCAGATGGTAAATTTCCCGCAGTTGTTATTTGCCACGGTTTCACAGGCTTCAAGGAATTCAAACCTCTGCACGAATTAGCCAAGTTGTTGACCGAGAACGGGTTTGTGTCCCTTAGATTTGATTTTTCTGATTGCATAGGCGAGAGTGAAGGGAAATGTGAAGACATGATGCTCAGTCACCAGGTTAATGATGTGATATCCGCAGTTAACTTTGTCGAAGATTTGGAATTCGTTGACAGGAATAAAATAGGGTTGACAGGGCATTCATTAGGAGGCCTGACTGCTATAGTTGTTGCAGCGACGGACAAGAGAATCAAGTCGCTGGTTCCAATATCGGCACCGGCCAAAGCGGAGTGGCAGAATCTTTTCGACGAAAGCGCAATCAGGGAATGGATCCAGGAAGGTTACTTGGAGTACCAAAGCTACAAAAGAGGTCACATAAAGCTGCACCACTCGTTCATAGAAGACTTTCAGGAATACGACGGGACAAAGATAATAAAGAATGTGAAAATTCCCGTGAGAATAATCCACGGCAGTGACGACAACATAGTCCCAATCAAAAACGCGCAGGCATTGTTTGAAAACGCGAACGAACCCAAGGACTTGGAAACCATCGAGAATGCCGACCATATGTTTCTGAAAGAAGAATATGTCATCCCAATGGCTAATCATGCCATGGAATGGTTCAAAAAATATCTTTAACCGCAGCAGTTGGCTCCGCATGCGCAGGAGGATTCCTTCTGTTTAGTTTCTTTCATTTTAGGCTTCATGTCTAATAATTGGAAGGGAAAGAATAAAAACCTGAGAAACACCATTATTTTTTCATGAAAAGGGTAAGCGCCAAGATACACGGCATCGTCCAACATGTAGGGTTTAGGAATTTTGTCAGGAAGAACGCTGAGAAACTTGATATCACAGGATGGGTGAAAAATAATCTCGATGGCACAGTAGAAACTCTATTCGAAGGCGATGATAATGCGATATCAGAAATCATAGAAAAATGCAAGAAAGGACCTCTGTTGGCTATTGTTGACAGAATTGAGGTAATAGAACAAGGACCACAGAAAGAATTCGATGAGTTTCACATATTCAAATAGAATATAACTGTTTATGCGCTTCAGCGAACATCATTACCAACTTGGCATTTTTCGTAAGGTCTCTTCTCATTTCTCGAGCTAAATATCCTACACCTTCACTGCTAACCCTTTCTACGTTCTGTGTTATCAGTATATCCATGTCTTTCAAGTTCGATGGATGTGACAGATTCCTATTAAATCCTCTATAAGGCGGTCTGGCCATAGGTACATCCATTTCTGGTGGTACGAAATACTGACCGCATATTATATAGCCTGCAGGTGGCTTTGGATCAAACATTGAAAACCAGAAAATGACACCATTTTCAAAATAAATTGCCGATGAATTACTGACTATAGCGGATGCCGACCGAGTTGGACCTCGTAGATTAGTTTCCTCTTCAACAGTAGCTGCAAATATACCATACAATCTTTTTTTATCTTTTTTCCAAACAAGGTACGTGTCTGGTATTACGCCGATAGAAAATTTCATGTCATCTAACTGTCCGCTATAAGGCAGAATGATTCTTGGATCTGGTTTGAATGGCAGTTGATTACCCGGCGCAGTCACCATAAGATTTTGCGTTTCCCTGCCTGACATTAGCTGTCTTTTCCTTTCTTCTTCATGCTCGGTTAATGCATACGATTCTAGTCTCATGTCCAAACTTTTCGCAAGGTTTTCCGCCGCCAAGACTATAGGATGTGAAAATAAACTTGCAGGATGCTCTGGTGTACCTTGTGGTGTTAAATGTAACATAGGCAGCAATTTCCCTATAAAATTTAATCCTTCTTCTAACGGCATGAACATCTAAATACAAGAAAAGATTTAAATAGGCAATTATCTCCAAATCATTAGATACCTTTAAAAGACAGTTTCACAAATAATGTTATATGGCAAAATCTAAACGAAGTCCAATAACCGCTCCGAGAGTTGGCGAATGGGCTTTTCTAGTCGGACTTTTGCTGGCAATCGTCTTGGGACTGTTCCCAATGGCGCTGAAAGCTTCTACAACATTAGCAGTCCTAGTGGTTCTAGGGTTCATAGTAGGATTAGTTAACGTCGTCAAGAAAGAGACCGACGGTTTCCTAATAGCCTCTATAGCCTTGTTGGCTGCAGGAACAGCCGGATACGGCGTCCTACCAGGTATAGGAACGTATCTTGGTGCAATATTAACTAACATCGCATCATTCGTTGCACCGGCTGCAGTGATTGTAGCAATCAGAGCGATCTACCAGTTAGCAAGAAAAAATTAAGTTTTAACACTTTCTTTTGTTTTTTTTCTTTCACTTTATGTAGAGTTAAGGCGGTTTTAGTTTGAAATATATAAAATAAGATGATTAACTTCGTTGGAAATTGATTTATCCACTTTCTTCATTCTTTACTTGTAGAGAGCTTTGCTTTATTATATATGAGAATGGCGCATCACTACATGACTTTCGATGCACCTTGTTATGTAGTGGAGAATGCGTTATTTTGGCTATTTGACTATGGTTAAGTAGTGTTGCGATAACTCAACTTACCAGAAACTCATCGGGCCTTCTTCTGTTTCTTCCCATTTTTATACAGCTTTTTATATCCTATCCAAATGACTATCAGCAGCTCCGCAAAGATGATTATTACTCGCAGAAGCTTGTCGGCAGCTGGGAAGAATCTGGCAGTGCCGTAGAACAACAAAAGAATGCCGCCGAACATAAGTCCAGTGCCCAAGAATTCAATCTTCCACAAAGTGCCGGTAAATATAGCAACCAACCCAATCACGCTAGCAATGATAAAAACATTTCTATTGTAAACCTTCAACGCATCATCAAACTGCAGATAACATAAGTCGCATTCATTAAAAACAGGGCAGCCTGACGCATTGTAAGTAAACCTTGGAAGACCTTTATCATTCACGCATTTCTGATATTCTTCTCCATATTCATAACCGCATAGCGTCTCTTTTGATGCTATAATTGCAGGCCGGGGCCCAAATTCTTCCTTACAGTAATCGGCATAATTTGGCTGCTCATAAACTAGGTCTATCAACAGCCCCACAAACACAGCAAACAGGATAGCTATAGCTACTGCAACTGCGATTTTTTTCCAGTCGCCCATAAATATGATATAGGTGAAATCATTTATTAACTTCTTTATTCAACTCTGCAGAAAGATAATGCCCGCTCATAGTAAGCTTTACTTTTTCCACCCCGTCAATATTCGAAACTACATCTTTCATATCGTAAGCCATCTTCAACGCAAGCATAGGCGGACAGTAAGGAGCAGTCAAATGGAAATCTATAGTAATCTCACCGTCCTTGATTTCAATCTTGTCCACAAGCTCCAATTCGACTATAGAAACATTCAGTTCAGGATCAATTACCTTTTCAAGTTCTTTCATGACAGCTTTTTTATCTATCATTTACTGCACTTCAAAGAAATCTGATTCTAGAGTTACACCTTGAGACAATTTGTTTAAACTCATAATTATTAGTACTAGGTTAACTTTAAAAACCAGAGTTTTTAGTGATTCGTTAAAGTCAAATCAGTTTGCTGCATACGAATAATCTCTATACAATCCGTTCTTTATACAACCTTTTCACAATCTCCTTGCTTTTGCCTTTTAATTTTATCAGGTATTCGGAAGCTGCGATGAATGCCTGTGCACCTTCGCCAGCAGCAACTATCACCTGTTTTTCACTTATGTCTGTGCAATCACCCGCAGCGAATATCCCAGGGGCACTTGTGTTATTATTTTTATCAATGATTATTTCTCCCCTCTCATTAGTCTTGACTGCACCTTTGACAAAATCAGTGCTAGGTATATATCCAATGTTAACAAAGACGCCATCGGCATTTATTTTTCTTTCCTTCCCATTTTGGGAAACTTTTATTCCTTTAACAACCTGATCGCCAAAAATTTCAAGTGTTTTAGTCTTGGTCAGAATCTCGACTTTCGGATGGTTCTTCACAAATTCAGCCGTTGGTCCCACATGTTTTATCTCGCCGGCAATCTCAACCAGATACACCTTCGATGCTATGTTGGCTAACTGTGATGCTGAATCCAAACCAGACCTGCCACCACCGATGACAGCTACTACTTTATCCTTGAATAGAGGTCCGTCACAATGCGCACAGAATGACACGCCCCTGCCTTGAAAGTCCATTTCACCAGGCACATTCAAAGTCTGATTAACTCTCCCGCTCGCAATTATCAAAGCTTTCGCAAGATAAGTTGAACTGTCACTCGCAACACCAAATCCATCTTTCGCAATAGCAACTTTCTTAATCCCCTCACTCTTGACTTCGACATTGAAATCTTTCAGATGCTCCTCAAACTTTTGCTCAAGCTCCACGCCGGTGATATAGTGGTATCCAAGATAATTTTCTATTGGATATGTGTTCAGATTTGTCTGGCCGCCAACATCCTTGCTTATAACGCAAAAATCCAGCTTCTGTCTTGCAGCATAAATCGCAGCAGCAAGCCCGGCAGGGCCGCACCCAACTATGATCAGGTCATATTTGTTCCTGATCGGTTTCAACATAATTAGTTCCGATTTCTGTTTTTCTCTTCTGCTTTCCTTCAAGTTGCCCAATGTCTTCCAGTATCTGAAAGCGAATTTTATAAAATGAAAGAAAAGCCTTGTTTTATGCCAGATATTCCCCAGTGCCATTAAAATATATTGATTTTTGGAAGTCTTTTATTTAACACTGCATCA
>CAZYBR010000041.1:0-5347 GCA_964645905.1 uncultured archaeon | reverse complement strand
TGTTCAAAAATTGCGCTATATCTTTTGTCTTTTTCAATTCCTGAAGCTTGTCGTCGACAACAATAGGGAATTCTTTTATGCCTTGTATCCGGTGTCCCCTTTGAATGATCAAATCTTTTGAAGCGGTCGCTGCAATCGCGCTTCTGATTGCCTTCTTCCTTTCGCTGTCATTTATTTTCAGTTCCCATACTTTTTCGACCAAAGGAGGGTGCGCCCTTCTGCCGCCTACAGTCTGCGGAGAGCGTCTTGCACGCATGTTCAAAAACGGCACGGTCTTCCCGTGAAGCCTTGGCAGTCTCGCCATTTCCCTTCCCATCATTGCATATCTCATTCTTCTCTTGCCATGGTAGTGTGCGGATGTTCTCATACCGGCCATGCGATCAGTACCATAAGGCTGCCTTCTGTTGCTTTGAGCCGATAATACGGCGCGATGTATTAGGTCTTCTCTTACAGGCTCTTCGAACACTTTAGGCAATTCTATTGTTCCTTTCGGTTTGCCTTCTAGATCTATAACATTAACTTGCATGTGTAGCACCTCTTAACTCACTTTCTAAATATATTACGTCGGTGATAATTTCCATATTACTTCACTATCTCTCTTATCTCAGGAAGATTGAACTTGAACTTTGTCGGCCTGATTGCAGGTCTCATCATGACAAGCCTTTTCTTGCTGCCTGGAACAGAACCTTCGACCAGAATGTAATTGCTCTTTACAACGCCATAACTTGTGAACCCGCTTTTCGGCGTTATATCCTGTCCTTCACCGATCTTCAACACCCTCTTGTTCAGGTCCGTCCTTCTCCAGAAGCCCATCTGTCCAGACATCGGCAATGTGTGCCTTACCTTTCCCGGCCTTTCCTGGCCAAGCGAACCTACGTGCCTCATTTTCTTCTTAGCATGCCTATTCTGAATCTTTACACCGAATCTCTTCACAGGGCCTTGAGTCCCCTTTCCTTTTGTGACAGCGACCACATCAATCAGTTCGCCTTCACGTATAAAGTCCTTCGCTGTCATTTCCTTGTTCAACAGGCCCTTCGCATAATCAAGATTTTCTTTCATATTCTTCCCGCCTACCTCAAGCTCGAATATTTCAGGCGTCTTCTTTTTCATCCCGGACAATTTAGGCTGCGTCGCGACTACGATCCGGATTTTGGATATCTTGTCTGCACTCTTTTCGATCCCTGCAAGACTTTCTTCGGTTTTGAAATTGCCGACCTTGATCTTTCTTGACATTTCCTTAGGGAGCTCTTTTGAGAACACATCAGACAGTATCTTCAAGCCATCAAAAGAATTCGTATAAGCCCTTATACCGACTATCTTCAATGGGGGGCAGTCAATCACTGTAACTGGCTTGGCGACTTCCTGGCCGAATGTTATCGACCCTTTTCTGTTGTCAAAGACCATGGAATGCAGCATGCCGGCCTTGTATCCCGCAAATCCCATTACCTTCGGCTTGTCAGTTTCCGGATAAACAGTAATACTCTGGTATATCCTACTTGTCCTTTTCTTTGGCCAATAACCCTTGGAACCTTCCCTTGGTTTCTTTACTTCTGGCATTTAATCAACATCTCTATTTCAGATTATATGCTTAAAAATGTTTGTTCTCAAGTCTGAAATCACTCGTGATCTTTTAGAACATATCTACCGTCTTGTTTGTAAAAAATTTCCGCTTCGAGGTTTTCTCCTTCATCATAAAAAGAAGACCCGAACCATAGATGGACCAAAACATCTGTCAATTCCTTTGCTGCTGCCAAATCAGACATATCAGGATAACTTGCCTCTATCACGTATCTTCTCAGATTCTTTGCTTCTTCCGCGATTACTACCAATCCAAGATCATTTCTTGACTTGATAATCAACTCGTCCATACCTTCCATTAGGTAAAGGCTCATCGCTGACGGAACCTGTGCTGTATGCCGAATATTCGGTAATTCCCGTTCAATTTCGTATTTTGATGCATGGCAGTTAAAAAATCCGTATGCTTTTCCTACCATGTTTGATTAATGCTTCTTCACCTTTTAAAATACCACAAACGTTCAAAAGCTTGGACTGCGATATTGATAATATGACGTCGGATGGACACGGACATGAGGAAAGTTCGCGTGCACCTGCACAAGGTGAAAAGTGCATTTTCTGCGCAATAGTAAAGAAGCAAGTCCCATCATTCAAGGTCTATGAAGACAGCGATTTTCTGGCGATTTTGGACATACGGCCGTTGAACAAAGGGCATACTCTGGTTATACCGAAAAAACATTATCAATGGACTTATGAGGTCGATGCATTCGGACCGTATTGGGAATTCGCAAAGAAGATCGCCCTGGCGCAGATAAGCGGACTGGAAGCAAAATATGTTCAATTTCTGACAGCCGGCTTGGGAGTCCATCATGCGCACATACATGTGGTTCCTAGATTTGACGATGACGGCCACGGAGAGAACCTTGACCATACAAACATAAAACAGATGACCGAACCTGAATTAAAGGAAGTCGCTGAAAAGCTGACGTCTGCAGTCCATGCGATACATCCGCCAAAAATAGAGATTCCTGTGAAAGAAAAGAAGCAGTGGACTGAAGAAGAACTGTTTAGCATGAAAAGGGATTCCGAACAAACTTGATTATCCTGTAAAACAAATCATTCGTATGAAGAAGATTCCTAATTGGTATGTGATAACCGGAGGGCCGAATTCCGGCAAGACCACTACCATAGACTTTCTCAAGGATGCCGGTTATCATATCTTGCCTGAATACAGCAGGATATTCATCGACAAGGAAATGGCAAGAGGCAGGACGATAAAGGAGATCAGAGGGGATCCAAAGACTTTTCAGGAGAACATAATGAAATTAAAACTAGGATTGGAAAAGCCTTTGCCGAAAAATAAAATCGTATTCCTTGACAGGGGGCTGCCTGATACGATTGCATATTATAAATTTCACAAGTTGAAAATACCGCCGAAACTGCTTTCTATGAGCAGGAACAGATACAAGAAGATTTTCATCTTAGACATGCTCCCTTACCACAAAGATTACGCCAGGATCGAAGACGTCAAAGACGCAAAGAAAATCCACAAGATGATAATGAAATCGTACAAGGAGCTTGGATACAAACTGGTCAAGATTCCGGTCATGCCTGTTGAAAAACGCGTGGAAAAGATTTTGAAGTCTGTAAAAGAATGACACTATTGGTATACTAGTTCCACGTTTCGAAGAATGGGCTTGTAAAAATCATGTACCTGCCTTACAGTCTCTTCCGACCAATCAGGATGCGCCACATGTATCTTTTCGTGCCTCAACACATGGTCCTTGAAATATTCCTTGGCGTTTATCCAGATATCTGAAACTGTGTTGGTCATGCCTCTTATGAAATCTGGAAGATAGTAGCTGTTCATATGGACAACGATTTTTCTTTTATAGGGTTCGTGCCTTTCAGCAGGCTGCGCATAGAACGAATATCTCCCAATGGGCACATCCAAATTAGGACGTTCGCCGAACAGTTCCATCATCCTTTCAGCATAATCGGCTCTCATATTATTTCTTCTTTTTCACTGTCTTTATTCCAACTTCATCGCCGGACAATGGAATCAGTTCCTTCTCAAGCTGTTCTTCGTCTAGTTCAGGATGGATCTGCTTCAGCTTCTTGATCTTCCTTCTGATAAGGTCGTCGTCAGACATATTAATTAATAATTTGCACATACTATTAAAAATAACGTAAGCGCCGATAGTCTAGTCTGGTAGGATACAAGCCTTCCAAGCTTGGGAGCTGGGTTCAAATCCCAGTCGGCGCACTCAATACTTTAAATCGCAGAGAGATTATTCTACTATATGCTCAAAAGAGGGGACGAGCTTGTGCCGTATCTTTGCGTCGCATGCACTCTGAAAATCCATCCAAAATGCACCCTTGCCGAAGTCGACCTTAGGGAATACATATGGCGTTGCGAATGCGACTGCCTTAATAAAAAAGAATAAAATAAAAATAAAAAAAAATTAGAATTGGAATTACTTTCCTCCTAGATTATGTTTCTTGACAAAAGCCCATAACCTCTTTGTCATTTCAGACGGAGCTATAGGTGACGAACCAAAGACCTCTTCGAGGCTCTTTTTAACTCCTTTAAAGTTTAGGCTATATCCACCGAATGCTTTCTTTTTTGCCATGTAAAACCTCCTTATAATGAAATTGTATCCTCTATTTAAATTAGTTTCATGATGACATTTGGCGGTTTTAAATAACCATCTGTACAATCTTAATTGTTGATTGTAATGGCACTATCAAGATCGATTTCGTATTTTAACCAGCGGGAAGAAAGTGTTGAAGAGTGGAAGTATTCTTTCCTGCACAATAATTCCAATATGTCATGCGCCGACATAGATGAGATTGCATGGAACATAGTTGACATGGAACATGAAAAAATAAGAGAGAAGAGTTTCAAGATAAGAGGCGATTATAACGTAAGACTAGTCCGCGGCAATTACGGTGCAATAGGCTTCATCGGCGGGATCACTTATGAAGGTATTGTTGATTCTGATTTAGGTAAGGAAACGTTAGGTGTCCTGGTAGCGAAGGAAGTAATCTCGCCATTTTCTAGAAATTAGACTAGCTCTAAATCAACGCTCTGTAAGTTTTAAATAATTAACATTCATTACATTCTTTTATGATATACAGGGAGTTGGGAGACGTTTTGAAGACACATCCTTTTTTTACTCCAGGTTGGGGTGCAATCGAAGATGGGGGCATAGAGAATCCTAATATTGCAAGAGTATCGCATGTTGTTATATGTAAGGATAATGGCACTCCTATATACGATCAAATTATGATTGAAGAAAAGCCTGGGTCAATTGTACTTCCTTATGATACTTCTACTGGAAGAGTTAGAGTCGGATTGGTACTACAGGAAAGACCAATCTCAGGTAAATATCTAATCGAAGTACCGCGGGGATTCGGTAATCCCGATGAGGATGCTCTACAGACTGCATATAGGGAATTATTTGAAGAAACAGGTCTTGACGAAAGTAGCATTGCGTCTCCATTAGAAATTATTGGCAGCAGGTTAAATCCAAACACAACTTATTGGAGAACTGCCCCGCCCATTATTGTTGCGAGATTTAAAAGACTGGAGGAAATCTCAAATCCGCGCGGGGATAGATTTGCTGAGAGAATAAAAAATTCCAAACCTTACACTTTCAGTGATATACAAGAACTTCAAAGAAGAGGAAAATTGGAATGTGGCATTACGGCTGCTGCATTGTTTCATTTCGGCTCATATACGCCGGATTTCTATCGAGCATAGACAAAAGTCGGAAATTATGAGAATTGAACATGTACGTGACAAAGGTGTCGGTAGAGTAAATGAAGA
>CAZYBR010000040.1:0-5436 GCA_964645905.1 uncultured archaeon | reverse complement strand
TTGGATGAAAATGGAAAGTGAAGTTGCTTAGGGTTTATATGATGCAAGTTTTATATATTCAAAGTGAAATAAATGTCGATGATAAGGGAATTTTTAGGAGCATACAGAGACGGTCTCATTATAGGTTGTGATTTTTTAGGTAATTTTTTGCCTGATGATTTTTATTCAATAGGTATAGAAACAGTTTACTTAAGAAATCTCCGGAGAAGGCATTACATTGGTCTTGAAGCAGGCACTTCAACTGGACTTCTTCTTAATTTTTCATTAGTAGTGCCAGCAGGATTTTTAGCTTTTAATGCTATAAAGAACTATTTTTTAAAATAAAATCATTTCTCGTTTAAATTCTTGCTGCAATTGATGCCTGCTATGATGGTTATTTCTCTATCTACAACAACTTGTTGCAGATTCCATTGTCAGAAACAGTAATATTATCTAATTACACCCATTTGAATATATGGAACTCATTAAAATTCCTATCAAGGGAACAAAACTATTTTACTGGACATGGAGAGACCTGCCGTTCCTTCCGTACGCATGGCTTGATGAAAATGATTTGAAAAATCTGCCGAAACCATTTTTTTTAACTGAAATACATCCAGACTGCCCTATAGGATTTGAAACTAAAGAGAAAAGCGAACATACAAATATAATAGAACTTCCTGATAGTTTCGATAAAATAAAAATGGACAATGATTTAAGAAAAGATCTGAGAAGAATCGAAAAGAAAAATGGTGACCTGAAGATCGTGTTGAACGAGAAGAACGCACTTAAGAAAAGCAAGAAATGGTTTCTGGAACTGTGGCATGAAAATAAAACTGATTTTAAAAGAAGATTGGAGTTATGGAAACAGAAGTGCTACACTCTTAGTGCATATCTAGGCAAGGAATTGATTGCAGTGCATATTGCGATGCAGGGGAAAGACACAGTTTATTACTTTGGTTGTTGGTGGAACAGAAAATACAGAAACAGATCAGTTCCGACTTTCCTGCTAAAGAAAGATATAGAAAGGGCGATGAGCAAGAAGATGAAATACTACGATCTTGAGGTTGGTGATGAATTATATAAGAAGCAGTGGGGTGTAATAGAAAAGCCTACAAAGTATTATGCAATCCTTACAAAAAATTTGGCTGAGAAATTGGGAATAAAAAACTACATTGGACTTACGAAATTCTGAAAACAGAGATAAACCAATAATGAGTTAAAGTTAACATCTTTATCTATTTTTATGGATAGAGAATTCCACGATACACCAGAAGATTTAGCGAAAATTGTTTTGGATTTAGAAAAATGTTCACAAATTCCTGATGAGAGAAGTGCAATCGAAACATATGCTCATGGGTTGATAAGAAAGGGATTTTCTCGCAAAAGTTTAGGATCATTCCTCGCGACTACATCTTCATATTTCCAAAATAAAGGATACGGAGAATTAACTCCAGACGATGTAGGAAGAATTGGTATCTGCAAGGAACTCTAAGTAGATTATTGAAATAAAGCTTACTTCTTTTTCTTCGCAACCCAGTCGGCAACAAACGTCGGGTGCTGTCCGGCAAGATAATTATAAGCCTGTAGCGCGGCTTTGCATCCCTCGCCCGCAGAAACTACGATCTGCTTGAATGGTGTTTGTGTAATATCGCCTGCGGCGAAAATCCCAGGCCTGATTTCATCCTTGTTAGGATAATACGTCTCAGCGTTGTTCGTGACAATGACTTGTCCCATCTGATCCAATTTCACCAATTGTTTGATAAATTCGGTCTTCGTAATCGAACCAATCTCGACAAACACGCCGGAAACAGGAAGTTCCCTAGCCTTATTATCGGTAAGATTTTGGACAATAACAGAATGGACAAACATGCTGCCTTTGATTTCCTTCACTGCAGAATTGTATAATATCTCGATGTTTTTCCTTTTCTTGATTTCTTCGATCAGATATTCGAATCCCCTGAATGCGTCCCTGCGGTGAATCAAGTAGACTTTCGGGCATATCTTGCTAAGATATTCCGCACCTTCAAGAGCTGAATTTCCGCCACCGACCACAGCAACATCCTTGCCTTTAAATAATGGACCATCACATACTGTGCAGTAAGATACTCCCTTCGCCCCGAATTCTCCTTCGCCTGGGACATCCAAGGTCCTCGGGCTCTTGCCATAAGAAAGTATGACAGATTTTGTCTTGTAATTGTTCCCGGCAGAAGTCTTGACGGTAAACATGGGTTTTCCTTCATTTGCTTTTGGGATTTCTTCTATGGCATTGACCTCCTCATAAGAAATCTCAGCGCCGACTTTCGCTGCTTGCTTCAGCATCTTGTTCATCAGGGGAACGCCCCCAATCCTCATGAACCCGGGATAATTCTCAATGGAATCTGTCATCGCAGCCTGTCCTCCGATGCTCTTCGCAATTACTAGAGTCTTCATGGCCCTTCTGGCAGCATAAATCGCAGCAGTCAGCGAGGCGGCTGCACCGCCTATGATAATGGAATCCCAGATAACATCTTCAGGAAAATTAACCACCTTTAGGCTTCAATACTTCATCGCAAGTGCTGCACCCTCCCGGCTTCTTGTAAAGTTTCTTGCATACCGCACAATGAAAAACTAGCTGTGTGTATCTCCCTACAAGTTCATCTTCCTCTTCTCGGACCACATTTTTACGTTTCGGTTTCATCACTTACCCCCTATAGCGGCTATGACCTTGTCTTTCTGAGGAGTCCCTACCCACATCACCTTGTTGTCGACTATGATTGTAGGCACCGCCATTATAGAATATTTAGCAGCCAGCTTCTGCCCTTCAGGAGAAGTCGCATCAATCTCTTCATAGTCGAACTTATGAGTCTTCTTGAGGTCCTTGAACATACTTTTTGCCGCGGGACAGTAAATACAACTTTTGGTATATACTAATTGAACCTTAACCATTTTCTACCTCCTTCACTCCCTATAATTATCAGTTGAAATATAAATCGTGTTTAATATTTAAAAGCACTTTTAACTGGATTTCGGAAAGTATATAGCATTTCCAGTTATTTTCAAATTGCAGCTTGCATGCTTGTTGCACCATCTCTGGCAGTCCATAGCAGTCTTTTTGCCTTTATATCCAAATCCGCAAACATCGCAGACATGAATTCTCTTATTCTTGATTGTAATTTCTTTCGACATTATTATCCGCCTTGGTGTTGATGACTGTGCTCATCATCTTCATGATTATGTTTTGGTTGCTTCATTAGCGTTCCTTGGGCCCATCGTTTGAGCGTTTCATAATTCACAGCACCACATAACGACTCTCCAGTCGTCTCATTCAAGTAAAATGGCACTCCACCACAATTAGTATCTACTTGTTGCATTTTTGCCGCATTTTTTTGGTTATGCCAAACTTCCAACCGTTCGAGCTTTACTCCAAGCTCTTTCTCCAACCTTTCATCCAAAAGGTCCATGTCGTGGCAATGTGGGCATTCCCTTCCATAAAATTTAATCAGTTTTGGCATTTATTTCATCTTAATTAGTTAATCGGAAATATAATACTCGACTTTAGTCATTAAATATATTTTAAATTCCTGGAATCATTATAGTATCTGGTTTCAACTGAAAAAGATGTGGGGGAGCGGACTCGTCGCAGAATTTACTGCTTTTTCACAGATGTTCCACAACAGCCCGCCTGCTTACTCGACGTACTTCCACACGATGAACAAACAAATTTAGCCACTTTTTCACCCCATTTATCTTATCAGTTATGCTGGATAATAGTGCCGTTTAAAGGTTAAAACAAAAACTCATTCCTTCAACTCGTTCATTATATATTGTTTCAATTTTGTCATCCAATTTTACATTCTTCGCACTCGCTTATAGATTTTGATATGAAATAAAATGAAACAAGGAGAATGAGCAGGCCCAACGATGTAAATTCTACCCCCTTGAATGGTAGCACAGATAAACCACCACTGACACCTAATACAGAGATTAGAGATGTTGCACATGCTGGGCAACCGGCACCAAATGCACTTCCAACAAGTCCGCTCAAGCCTACAAAATTGGGCCCACCAAATTTTTTGGTAGTTATGAACTTGAATATGATCATTGAGATATTTACGCCCCCAACAATGGCGATAGCAACCATTAAAGTTAAAGCCAATTTACCAGAAACCGACAGTATAGTGCCGATTATGTTTAAAGAAACTCTTGGAAATAGCGAGATTCCAGAAACAGACCATGCTTGAAGAAATAGCGGTATATTCGTCAGAACTATGAACAAACTAAAAATTACAAATGCAATAAAGACTGCTAATAAAGAATACAGAGGTTTATTAACAAAAACTATTAACAACGATTCTTTTAGCTTGATTAGATTTGGTATTTTTTTTAATGCCATAATTACCTACAGCAATGAATCGATTACTTGTTTGATGACAGGATAAGGTTGTGCTCCTATTATTCTTGTATATCCCTCTTTCTGGTTTCCGATAAAGAATGTAGGTGTACCGCTAACACCAGCATCTACACCATCTTGAAAGTCTTTTTCAACTTCGTTCTCATATTTCTTAGAATCTAAACACGAATCGAAGGTTTTAGTATCTAATTCAATTTCATTAGCCCATTTTTTCAAATCATCGTTAGAAAATTGTATTGTTCCCTGCCCTAATTTGTTTTGTTCATCAAAAATCTTATTATGATATTCCCAGAATTTATCTTGCTCGTTTGCGCAATTGGCGGCTAAAGCAGCAGGTAGTGCAGATGGATGTAGAGAACTCAATGGAAAATCTCTGTACACAAATAATACTTTTCCGGTATCGATATAGTCATTTTTCAATTGTAGTATTGTATCTGTGTACGATCTTCTACAAAATGGGCATTGAAAATCAGAAAATTCTATGACTGTAACTCTAGCATTCTTATCACCAGTCTGAGGGTCATCGTCTGTAGATACTTTAACTTTTGCTGGTTGTTGTGTAGGCTGTTGTTGTATTATCGTGTCTGTCCCCACAGTATTGCCTGTAAATGTTGAAACACCAGAAACATTGCCCAAAAGATACCCAACTCCGAAAGCAAGCGCAATTAAAACCATTGTTTGTTTTGACAGTTCAAAACTTACTTTAATCTCGTTCACCTATTGCTATAGAACAGGGTAATATGATATAAGTGACATTTAACGCTTAAACAGAATATTTAAAAACCAAGGAAACAGTTATTATCATGAAATATACGATGATAGTTCCCATAGGTAGCAATATTGATGCTCTCTATGCTTCAATAAAGGAATTTCCAATCGATAGAATTGTTGCGATAGCGACGAAAGATAAATTGAATCAAGTTGAAAAAATTAAAAGAGAGCTTTTGAAGTTTAGAATAGATGTAGAAACAGAGATAATTGAAGGAAATTTGTGGGAAGAAACTTTCAAAACAATATCCACCTTGGCTTCGACTAAAGAAAATATTATAGTAAATGTTGCAGCC
>CAZYBR010000039.1:0-5497 GCA_964645905.1 uncultured archaeon | reverse complement strand
TTAAGTGTTGTGATAATTCGATTTGAATAATTAATTCCGCACTAGCGGAGTCTTCTGTTATTGTTAATCTCTGTACAACAACGTGAGAATAAAGATGCCGATTATGGAAATGATCTCCACCCACGAAGCGATGTAATAAGTTCCAGCTCTTATTTGCCACAGATAAGTAGAACTCGCTACCGCAACCATGAGATAGCTCAGTCCTTTCGCCTTCAAGCTCGAAAACATCATGGCTGTAAGCGAAGCTGATATCAAGACTGAATCAAAGATGCTGTGCAGAGAGTTGAAAGAAATCCCAAGCTTGCTGATGAATGATATGTAATTTGTTGCCAAGACTGGTATCAGGAACAATATGAAAAATGGAAGTGCATATTTGATTTTATTACCAAATTCCTTATACAACGCTACAAAAAGCATGACATAGAATATTGTGAAGAATACATCGCCTATGAATGGCCTTGTGATGCTGATTTCAAACAGGTTATAAATCCTCCATATCACCAAGCTTACAATCCAGAATGCGACAGATGTTTTCAGCAGTTTGTTTTTAATCAGAACCAATGCGACTAATCCAAAGGCAAACTGGGAAGCGAATGCAGTGTAAGTTCTTAAGAGGATTTGTTCACGGGGGATTTGAAATGCGTTGATAATCAATAGGGCTGCGACCGGCAAGATTGCTGACAGGATCAGGATCAAGGTTGAGAAGCTGATTTTTTCTTCCTTCATACGATAATGTGATATGCTCTAGCTTATAACGCTTACTAAGAATGTGTCGTTGAATGTTGGTGCTATTGAGAGTTTTCATAGACTGATTACCAAATCTCTTTAGCACAACTTGGATTAAAATTGAATAAATTATTCAAATATTTGCTTATCAGTGCACTGTTAATCTAATTGTTGAAAATTACAGAAATCAAAATCTGTTAAGTTTGTGTCGATGGTTCATAGCGATAATAATTGCTAAGGAGTTTTTGGAAGAGATTAAGAAAATTTAACTTATCTGTGTATACTTGACTGGTGATATTCTTTCCATGAACGGTCTTGTTCTCGAATGGCAGGCATTGAAAAAATACATCCAATTAAAAGTTGAGAAGCTCCCAACGGCATTTGTCTAAAGAATTGACCTATAGGATAACATATTTTAGTTCCAGTGACCGTTCTAAAAGATGCGTATCGGTCAGCTTCACCATTAATTGCTGTTCTACACGCTAAGGATTCATCTGTATACCGTTTAACAGATGCTGTGTTAAAGGGGTCTAATAGTGGTGTTTCCATTGTTGGTTCAAATGGCATATACCTATTTCCTGTATTAACTTCAATAAAATCATGTCCCACTAGACTTGTTTTCCCTGTTTCATCTTCTGTAAAAAGAGAGGTGACTAGTCTAACACTTCTACGAAGATCTTTTCGTTTATTTCTTCTTACCAATTCTCTAAAAAAATCATAGACTGAAATTGCGTAATCTCCGCACTCACCGCCACTACCGTCTGAGTGGACTGCTGAAGCCGCTAGATTAAGGTAGTCAAGAGCATCGTATTCAGGTGACAGCCCAACGAACCCCCTTAAAATTTCAGCTCTGTTTTTTATGCGTCTACGTGGAGGTATATAAGATTGCATCATCTCTGCGATGGGTACCCCTCCAAAATTGTGCCACACCGGCAAGTGCAATTATAGTTTCCATAGTATCACTACTTTTAAGTGATAATAAGTCATATATAAAGATTTCTGTTATAGAGAATATATTATCTATTTGGTTCCAAGGTGTTAGCGACCTGTAAAATCTTTCGTTCCTGCAGGTGATCACCCATCAAATGCAACCCTACAGGCAGACCATTAACTTCACCAGCAGGGACAGAAATCATCGGTATTCCAGCTAGGTTAGGCGCCACAGTAAGTACATCCATCATGTAATTTTCTATCGGTGATAATTTTTCTATTTCATCAAACTTCGGTGCAACAACAGGCATTGTAGGAGCAGCAAGCACATCAAACTGTTTGAAAGCTTTCTTGAAGTCTTCTATAACTTTCGTCCTGACCTTCAACGCCTTAAGATAATACGCATCCCTATAGCCTGCCATTCTTGCAAATGTGCCGAGGATAATTCTTCTCTTAGCCTCTTCTCCGAATCCATTGCTTCTAACAGCAGAAAAATACTCGTCAAAATTTCCTTTCAATTCCTGATGCAACCCATATCTCATTCCGGCATACTTTGCCAAGTTAGTTGACGCTTCTGACACAGCAATGATGTAGTAAGCTGGCAGTGAATACTTTGTATGCGGCAATGAGACTTCCTTGTAAGTTGCTCCCAAATCTTCCAATTTTTTAATTGCGTTCCAGATAACTTTAGCAATCTTTTCATCAACGCCCTCGAAATACTCCTTAGGCACCCCGATTTTTATTCCTTTGACATCTTTCTTCAGGAATTTCATGTAATCTTGAGCTGGAACATTTAATGAAGTCGAATCTTTTGGATCATGGCCCGCAATTACAGACAATAATAATGCGACATCCTTGACAGTCTTTCCTATGCAGCCGATTTTATCCAAGCTGTTTGCGTAATCAACCAAACCCCAGCGTGAAACAAGACCATATGTTGGAGTCAGACCGACAGCGCCTGTAAATGCAGCTGGGCATGAGATGCTTCCTCCTGTGGATTCGGCAAGTGCGGCATGCGGGAAATCTGCTGCTATTGTAACACAGCTAGCCCCCCCAGAAGAACCGCCGCAGCTTCTTGATGGATCCAATGGATTTTTTGGCACGCCATAAGCGCAATTGGTTGAAAATGTGCCGAAACCGAACTCGTCCATCGCTGTCTTGCCTAGAATAGTCCCGCCTGCTTCCAAAACTCGTTCAATGCATGTTGCATCAAATGGCGGGATATATCCATCCAATATTTTACTACCGGCAGTAGTTCGCATTCCTTTTGTGCAAATATTATCTTTAACCGAGACAGCTATACCAGATAATTTCCCTTTCTTTTTGTTCGGTGTCAGCTTGTCTGGCAGTGTTATGAATGGTGAAAATTTTTTCTGGATTGACTTTGCTTTTTCTAGAACATTCTCTTTCATAGTTCAGACCCTCCCATAGAATAATCTCTCAAGCTTCTCACCCTCTCTAAGAGGTTTCGAAGCAAATAACGATGTCCATTTCTCACCTGTCTCATCATTTTCTAGAATTATTGAGAACGTTTCACCATTGTCATTAAAAGAGCATGTTGGTGTTAGTATGTGGAAATGCCATTTGATATTATCTCCATGAAACTTGGCCGCTTTCTCTAATAATTTATCGAATTCAATTTTCATATGATTCTCGGTCCTTTGAAATATTTCTTTTCCTTATGCTTGGTATTTTCCAATGGGTTCCAATCGAATTTCTCAGCCTTGTCTTCACGATAGACGTCAGATATCTCCTGCGGATGGAACGATGGCTCCACATCTTTGGTATCCACTTCGTCCAGGGATTTGAATGCCCCTAAAATGTCCTCCAATTGCACTGTGAACTTTTCTATCTCCTTGTCCGAGAGCTTCAGCCTGGCGTTCTTAGAAATCCTTTCCAGGAGCTCCTTGTTTATCTTCCAGTAATCGGTCATCTCAAGTAAATTAGATGTCCATCAATAAAAGTCTTATTATGCCTTCTCCAGAAACTCGAATATCTCGTCGTACTTGCCTTTCTTGATCTGGAACTTCATCGAGTCTATTTCCTTGGCTGTGAACTGCCTTTTGAACTTTTGGTTCATCTTGTACAGCAGGTATCTGGTAGGTATGCTTAAATATTTCTTTAGGAAAAGCTGCTCTTCCGGCTCCCATAATTTGTAGTTCCTTTTTCCCATCTGACCAATTGAATTATTGGAATCCTGAGTTTAAAAAGATTAGTAAAAGATTAGTAATTAGTTAGTTTGGATGCAAAATTTTCTTGCAATGGATGGAATCTTAAAGGCAAAATTTATATGAAAATTATACAACTGGTTGTGTATGCACAGTTAATTGGACACAATTTATATTATATACTGGGAAATATAGTACAGAACTTAGAATAAGTATATATAAATCAGAATGAAATAAGTTTTTACTCGTTAGGTTCGTTGATTCGTTTCGTTAACTCTCGTGTAACTCTCGTTTTTAGTCACACTTGACTATACAGTTTTCGTTTTCTAAAAATACATTTGGAATCCTTTATAAAAGGGTTTTCGATGAAGCAAAATATATTTTGCAAAAGATAGGAGGAGAAAAATGGAATCAATAATTAGAAATGTAATAGGAAAAACGACAGGTAATGATGACTCATTACAACATCGATTTAAATTAGAGTCGACATCTGGAGCAACATTCAGCAATATCGATTACTACAAGTTGGCCGAACAGGAATTCGGATTCAACATAAAGAAAGCCAAGGTAACCGTAATAGGTTGCGGAGGCGCCGGACAGAACGCAGTTACCAGACTGACAGAAATGGGGGTCGAAGGCGCGTCGACTGTCTCATGCAATACAGACGCCAAGCACTTGGCAGTCGGTAAAGCTGACAAGAAGATTCTCATAGGAAGAGAATTGACACGAGGACTTGGAGCTGGAGGTATACCAGAAGTTGGTAAAAAATCAGCTGAAGAGTCAAGAAACGAAATCAAAGAGTCACTCGAGGGTTCTGACCTAGTATTTGCAATCGCAGGCCTAGGGAAAGGAACAGGAACAGGCTCGGTGCCAGTAGCTTGCGAAGTCGCCAAGTCAATGGGAGCTATAGTAATCGCAGTAGTTACAATGCCGTTCAAACTCGAAGGCGCTAGAATCAGCAAGGCTGAAGAAGGTTTAGCGAATTTGAGGCAGGTATGCGACACAGCGATTGTCATCGAAAATGACAAGCTTCTCAAGTTTGCAGGCAACATGTCCGTACAACAGGCATTTGCTGTGGCAGATGAATTGATTGCTAGCATGGTAAAGGGAATCACCGAGACTATAACATTACCAAGCCTAGTCAATCTGGATTATGCTGACGTCAGGTCAGTCATGCACTCGGGTGGCGTAGCTGCAATCGGCGTCGGTGAGAGCAACTCGAGCAACAGAGCAGAAGACGCAATCACAAAGGCGCTGCTGAATCCTTTGCTGGAAGTTGACTATACAGGAGCATCAGGCGCACTAGTCCACATTACAGGTGGTCCAGATCTCAAGCTGGATGAAATAAACATGATCGGAGAGACTGTATCTTCGCACTTGGACCCGCAGGCTCAAGTGTTCTGGGGAGCGAGAGTTCTGCCAGAGTTCGAAGGAAAGGTACAGGTAATCGCGATCATCACAGGTGTGAAGTCGCCTTACATACTTGGGCCAGTTAGCAGAGAAGCACCAGTAGTCAGGGAAATCAGCCAGACTTTGGGCATCGATGTGATACGATAAGATGAAGGCAATGCCTTCTCTTACCCTTCTTTAATTTCACCTTAAAATAAAAATGGAGGGAGAAGAAAGATGGACGAAGACATATGGGATCCGCTTGAAGAAGTGGAAATGGAAGA
>CAZYBR010000038.1:0-6224 GCA_964645905.1 uncultured archaeon | reverse complement strand
ACAAGGTCTCCGCTTCCCACAAGGCGACACCGGCATTTTCACCGGTCAGTGAGTTCAGAAGGTTCTGGTTAGGGACAGTGACCACCTCGTTGAACCATTCATGCACGTCACCATTCAGATGACAAGGCATTACGCTCATTGAGTGTTACCACTGTTAAAATTCAATCAAGATTTAAGTAATCTAAAACGAATAAGAATCTTAGATGGGCAGGTCGTATAACGATTATTACAACCGTGCGTCACATGGATGATCCGGGTTTAACTCCCGGCCTGTCCATCTAATTACTTTATTAACATTCTTGAAATATTTAAACCTTTGGTTTTTTACAGGGAGTTGCTTCGCAACTTCCTTATATCGCTATAAGGATCGGAACATATCTTAACGAATTTTTATTTCGTTTCTAACGTATGTTCTCTGAGGATTCGAGAATTACTTTTTTAGCTTTTCAAATAAATCTTGTAAAAATGCATATTCTCTATCGGTTGGTTTAAATTCCAAACGATTCGTGAATACCCCTTTAGGATTTTCTTCAATTCTAATTAAAGAAATTCTATTTTTATTCGTATCTTGAAAATCATGATAAACTTGTAATTCTGCTCCATCTTTAACACCTTGATAATCTAATGTGATATAATTAGAACTTTTGTTCTTTTCACTACATCCAATTAATAAAGATGCTAAACCTAAAGCATATATTGATTTTCTCACATTTTCACAAGTTAAATGCCATATTTAAATCTTTCTCTTTACTACCTCTTTAAAGTAATAACTTAATTCTCGCCTTTCCTGCTGATAATCTGCAATCAAATATTTTCACTAAACTTTAATTTAGTAATTTGATATTCTCAGATGTTCCAGCATATAGCTAGATTTTCTCTAATTTGTTTTATCTTGTTTATCATTTCACTATGATGCCTTAGAGCACTAATTTCTTAGTGTAAGGCAGTTTAGTTTTTTATTCAACCTTAAGCACAAAAATTCAATTTTGTTGGACTATATCATCACAATTTTACTTCTTCAACGAAATTTTTATCTACTTTTAGTGTTTCAGATGCTACTTTCTTTAAATGATGTGAGATTTTTTTCTTATTTCCTACTGCAACATAGATAACTTTCTTATTAAATCTCTTGATCGCAGCAGAAACTGCTCCTGAAAAATCTCCATCATTCGATATAAGATATGCTGTATCATAGACATTGTCTAGCGCATCTAAAATTAAATCTAAAGCTAGATTGATGTCAGTCGCTTTTTCTATGTAAAATGTCTTTCCATCTTTTTTATGCTTCTCAAGTCTACCTAAAATGATACTTATTTTCTCAATTTTCTTGAGCTTATCAAAGAATTTTTGCTGCTCAATATACATTTTAGGATTAGTAAATTGTTCTACTGGAGAGATATGATAACTTATTTTTGTTAAAATAACATCTCCAGCCAACTTTTTACAAAACTTTTCTATATTAACTTTACAATTAAAATTCTTCTTTATAGAAAAGTAAAAATTACTTCCATCTACATAGATAGCAACTCTTTTAGAAGAAGTATCCATATTATCAAAAAAACGATGCGCCACCCCACCTTAAAAGGTGGGGTTTGAATAGGCGCTCGTTTTTAGGATGCTCGGAAACCACCACACCATAAATGGTGTGGTTTTCGTCGGTTCCCGACATTATAAAATCATAGGATTATTCCTAATCCTATGGTGTTAATTAATAATTACTACTTTCTTACCCTTAAATATCTTTCGTTTCTTTAAAATTGTGTTTAGCGTATAGTCTCTGAGGATTCGAGAATTATTTCTTCTTTTGGATCAAACTCCAAACGATGTAAATCGAGATTGTTGAAAAAAATCCAAGAATAAACAACATTTCTTGAATAATTATTCCAACCTCATTCAAACATCGTCCCTTGCAGCCTGTCCATGAACCTATAATGAAAAAAATACCGATAACAAGAGAAGCTATTGTCTTCAATCTTGTCAATTTAAAGTTCATAATTTAATTCATTACCGTTTGTACGTTTATATACTTTTCGATAACTTCAAATTAATTCTCGTCTTTCCTGCTGATTGTTCCACTTGTTAGATTTTCAGTAATCATAGTAAAATCACTTCTACTACTTCCTACTAACAAGTTATGGAATGTTCCAGCAAATAGCTAAATTTACCAAGATTCAAAAATCTTGGATACGGCAAAAACATAAAGTTTTATCCGTATTGAGGCCCTTAAATTTCTAAGACTTAACTGGAATTTAACCACTAAGTCTAAGCCTCATAGTTAGGCCCGCCGTTTGATGGGTCTTAGCCCTCTTGAACGAGGGTTTGAAACACCACCACTGGGCAGGTCTCACCGGTTATACGAGTCCTTTCGGATTTGCAACCGGCTACGTTTTTGATAAACAGTCGGGCGGTCCTTGTTATTGCAATCTACGACTGCCTTCTACATATCAAAGACAGCTATAGACACCCCTTCTACCGAAGCTACGGGGCTAAATATGCCGAATTCCCTTAACCAGGTTATACCTTTCACGCCTTAGTCTTTTCAACCAGAGCACCAGTGTCGGTTCTTGGTACAGCGATGTATATTCTCATACGCGAGCGTTTCATGGGCTCCAGGATTCTATAGTTCTCACTGTACGATTCAGCAGGCTCAATGCATTACGCTCCCCTGCTTTCGCGTACAGCATGCCTCCCGGCATGCCACATATCCCAAAGCATACTCGCGCACTTAGCGACTATACATACGTTCCGGATTATTAACCGGATATCCATCGCCCTCCGCAGTTAAGAGAGGACTTAGGTACTGACTAACCCTTGGTTAAACGATAGTGCCAAGGAAACCTTGCTCTTGCGGCGCTCTCCGTTCTCAGGAGAATCTGATCTTACTTCCGCCAAGATTCTCATTACGTGCCGCTCCATCTTTCCTCTCGGAAGAACTTCTGCGCAGCACGTACGCCTGTTTACCAGAATACTCTTACGAGTACCTCTGAAGTATCGGTAGTATGCTTAGCCCCGTCCATCTTCGGCGCCTCGAACCTCAATACGTGAGCTGTTACGCTTTCTTTAAATGATGGCTGCTTCTAAGCCTACATCCCTAGTGTCTCAGGTTCAAGACAACCTTTGCTACACTGAGCATACATTTTGGGACCTTAACTTCAGTCTCCCTTGTTCGGGTCTCGGAACGGTACCTTACGCACCGCCCCCCACTTCCGGTATCTACCGTCGACAAGTTCAGAGTTGGAAGAGAGCCCCGTAGCCAATAGGCTCTGCAGACTCTATCCGTACTTTACCCCGCCGACAAGCATACCGAAGCTATACTTAGGCATAATTCAACAGGAACAAGCCACCGCCAGATTCGATAGGCTTTTCACCCCTATTCGCAGGTCATCCAAGTGCATGTGCACAACACTAGTTCGGACCTCCATTCTCCTTTCGAAGAACTTCGTCCTGCCCACAAATAGATCATCTGGCATCGTGTCTGACTCACGTGACTAAACGCCCTTTCAGACTCGCTTTCGCTACGGCTTCAATTATTAACCTCGCCACGTAAATCAACTCCTTGGCTCATTTTTCAACACGCACGTTACAACCATTAATGTTACAACTGTTAAATTATCGCTCAAGTTTAAATTATTCAAGAAGATAAAATGTTCGGATGGGGCGCTCGTCTAATGATTAAGACGCCCACCTGTCAAGTATGAAATCCGGGTTTGAATCCCGGGTGCTCCATCTAAACAGTATCTAATATTCATTGAAATATTTAAATCTTTGCATTAACAGCGAGTTTGTTATTTCTAACAACTTCCTTATATCGCTATAAGGATCGGACTTTATCATCACAACTCACTAAAAATTATACAACTTCAGAAACAGATTTTGCATTTTCAATAACTTTTCGTGCATCACCATAGAATAACTTACTTGCATTCAATATCTCAATAGATGTCATTGAACCATCTTTCGCTACATCTATGACGACTCCGTTTGGAAGTTCGATACTCTTCCAATATTCTTTATCGTTGATTTCTACATTTAATACGTCTGCTTCTTTATCATACCATGTTTCTTTAGTTTTCATATTAATCTAACCAGTATGCCGTAACTATAAATATCTTTTCTTTTGACTTTTTATAGACGACTTTTAATATTCTTCCCGAGGGCGGAATTCTGGAGATTACATTGAATGCATCTTGCCAGTTTCTATCATTCATCACTCTGGAATTTCCAAGTGCGAATTCAATCGCATCATTGGTAATGTCCTTCTTTTTCTTTGCATGTTTCTTCAACCAATGTGTTGAATACTCTATTTCCACTTCTAGGAGAATTGGTTAGATTTTATATACGTTGTGTTTGGCGTAAAGTCTCTGAGGATTCGAGAATTAATTTACTTTTCAGATTTATTATATCGTCTTTTATACTCTCTATTTAAACAGACCCTTACAATATTTTCTACCGCCTCAATTGTACGACTGGTCTCTTCTTTGTTGATGCCATCACACTCTAAGTGTTTTTGTACTTCGTATAGGGGCATACTATCTAACCACGCTGTATACCTTGCCGAATCAACAAAGGCACGAAATTCTTTTATGTGTGCTTGTTCATATTGTCTGGCCTCGCCAAATTTTCTGGCGCAGACTTGATGATGGTGTTCTAAAATCGTGCTTGGTAAATTGAAACTCATAAAAATTAAGACTTTAGTCTGCTTATAAATCTTATTCTCGTCTTTCCTGCTGATTGTCTCTCCACTTTGATTTTTAGATAACTATCATATCGCTACAATAATTTACTACAAAGTTTCCTCGAGATGTTCCAGCATATAGCCAAATTTTCTTTACTCAGTTGAGTAAAGCATGTTCGCTTCTGCGAACATGTACGGCGATTTTCACCGTAATGCCGTAACCATAATGTAACTCTGAGATTTCAAGTCTTTTCACCCTCGGTTAAGAGTGCTTTTCAGCTTTCCCTCGCGGTACTCGTTTGCTATCGGACTCGGATCTGTATTTAGGGTTAGCGATTAATCTCGCCATATTCGGACTTCCAATCTAGGGAGCCCTACTCTTTTGGAGCTCAGCATATCTCCTTCGTCTACGGGACTATCACCCTATTATGTGCCACATTCCAGTGGACTTCGACTCAGCGATGAAGCCTAAATGCTCCACCACATCTCTCTATCTGTTTCCAGTAAAGATTCAGTTTGCCCTGTTCCCGGTTCGCTCGCTGCTAATAAGGGAATCACTATTGTTTTCTTTTCCTGCCGGTACTAAGATGTTTCAATTCCCGGCGTACTCATGTCTTTCGACACGCACTTGCGTACACGTTGTCGCATTCGGAGATCCTGGGTTCAAAGCCCGCATGCGGCTCGCCCAGGCTTATCGCAGCTTGCCACGTCCTTCATCGACATCCGAGCCAAGCTATTCCTCTCAGAGTCTAAAGTAAGTAGAAACATATAGTTTCTACGGCTTCTGACATAAAAACGTCAGAAGCGATCATATTGCTTGATCAAGTATATAACCTTCTCCAATTTCTTCACTAGTTCTCCGAAGAGAACATCGCGTGTATAGAGAATCTGGTTATTTGTATCACTTTTTGTACCAGATTCTCTATCTGGATAATTCGGAAAACTGTTAATACAATCAAACGAATTATCCATAATTGGATACTTGTTGTCTTTCCTCCGCGCTTCATTGACTATGCTCTGCCAGATACGCGACGTTCGTCGCGCACCCTTTGCATCGATTGTTCGATGCTCATGTTTTACGTCGTCCCCGACGTCAGTATTTAGCGTCTCTGCGGACGTTCACATGAAGTGAATATGAGTTGTGATGAAAGGACTTCAAAAAGAACTTCGATTCACTCTTGCTGCGGGCTTTCTCGCTTACGCTACGAAGCTCCTCGCTGCAGTGCACGAACTGGACCCACCGAGAATTGAACTCGGAGCCCCTGATTGCAAATCAGGTGTTTTACCATTAGACTATGGGCCCTCAATGAGCTCTCGTCTTGGTGGTTTTTAAATCCTTTCTGTTTGATTCGTAACCCTCATAACCTTCATCGAAGGCTGCTCATCGGTTACTCGACGATGAAAATGGGTAAAGATATGCAGAACGAATACTTTTGATTATTCCCGTATGATATTAATTTAGGAGGTGATCCATCCGCAGGTTCCCCTACGGATACCTTGTGACGACTTAACCTACCTTGTCTTACAAAGGTTCGTCCCTTGCGGGCCT
>CAZYBR010000037.1:0-6482 GCA_964645905.1 uncultured archaeon | reverse complement strand
GAATATTTCAACGATGTAGGGCACATTGCGTCCGAGATTTTCCTAAAGCAGCCTGAATTGAAAGGAGTGATCATTGGCGGGCCGGGACCTATAAAAGACCAGTTCGTGAAAGGCGAATATCTGAACTATCAACTGGTTTCTAAAATCATTGGCGTGAAGGATATCGGCTATACAGGCGAACACGGATTTGAGGAGCTTGTACAGCGTTCGCAGGATTTGTTGAAAGAAGCTGCTGTAATGAAAGAGAGGCAGCTGGTGCAGAAATTCCTGACGGAAATCCAGAAAAGCGGGAATGTCACTTATGGATATACCCAGACTATAGAAGCGCTGAACATGGGCGTGCTGGATATGCTCCTGGTTTCGGAAGAATTCGAATGGGCCAGAGTTAAATTAAAATGTGACAATACACATGAAGATGAAAGGGACTTGCCTGAAAGTGAAATCAACCGGCAGATGTGCAAAGTGTGCGGCGCGGTCATGAAGGTTGAAGGCAAGGATTACTTGGGCGAATTATTGTCGGAAAAGGCGCAGAATTTCGGGACCAAAGTTGAGATTATTTCCACGGATACGCAGGAAGGCATGCAATTCAAGCAATTGGGCGGAATTGGCGGATTTTTGAGATATAAGATAAGATAGTTTTATGCCCACAAACGACAAATACCTCGAAAGGTTAGTTGGATATATTAGTAACGCTCAATTTGATAAGATATTTAGAGAAAAAGAATTAAGAGATTTTTACAATTTTCTAATAGAACAGGCTACCTCCACAACCAACTCGACACGATAAAAGTAATCCCCAAGAATAGCAAGCTGCCAGATGGTATATCAAACGGTGCAAACATGGTAAACAAACGTTCAAAATCCAAACCAACGGATGTTGATATTTTTGGGACTAATTTATTTGGAAAGGAAATAGAAGAGAACTAAATAAGATGCATCCAGAACTGGAGGGTAAAGATTTGAACATATCCGATTTGCCGAAAATAGAGAAGTTTGAAAAACCCAAAAAATCTGTGTAGAAAGTCGCCGATTTTAACTAATTGCACAAAACTCCGACATCCTAAATAGATTTAAATAAAAGCACCAAATGATATGCATGGAGGGCGATTAGTTTGAATGATTTTACAATATTGAATTTAATCAAGAATGTAGTTGAGAAAAACACAAAAATAAACAAGGCAATCGCCACACATTGGCTAGGATGTCCACCGTCTGACAAAGGGAGTTTGGATGAATCGTGTGCATGCCAAGAATACACTGATGTCGGGGATGAATTTATTACAATCGGGTACAAAAAGGTAGGTAAGAAAGGAGTGTTTTGTACAAGACCTTTGAAGAAATTTCAATAGTTCAAACCAAGTAATCTAAAATAGAAGAGTTGAATAGATTGAGTGGAAGATCAGAAACCAAAAATTCAAACCCGATTTCACTTTACAATTATAAAGTCAATTTCTAATCTGTGAATTACGTAACAAAATAAGATTATCTTCTTACAGTTAGCGAAACAGACTTAGGTTGACCTACCTCAGTATTATTTACAAACACACTAAGTTCTATGTCATATTTTATGCTATCACCTGCAGGTAAACGTGCAGTAATTTCAAATGATTTCAGCTGCTCTTCACTAGATTTGAGATTACCTAGGTTGATTTGTCTAGTATCAAAATTTATGAATTCTTCATCTCGCTTATCAAGTTGGGTTGCAACAAACACATCAGTAGCTATTATTCTATCAAAATTCTTTACTCTAACAAATAAGTTTGTTGGTTCACCTTCGTTAACGCTTGGCTTAGACAGATAAGCTTCCAGGATTCTAACGTCAACTTCAGACGGACCTTTGGCTTTAGATACAAAATACCATAATCCAGCTACTATAATCAAGGCAGCAATTACAACAATTAAAGCGATAGTTTTACTCATATTATCGATTCCTTATAGATATCCGTTACTTAAATATAATATAAATTAATTATAAAGTGGTAAGAATGTCAGGACAATTCTCTTATGAAATAGCTAGATGGCTTGGTGAGGAAGGGCGTAGTGTATCTCAGAGGATAGGTGACGGTATTACTAATTTCACAGGCGGTTGGATACCTAATAGCATAGCAAAGGAGCTAGGACATCTTATAATGGCTGGGGTATTAGCTGGAAGCTTATCAAAAAACAAGTCTTCTCGTAATCTTGCTGGTTGGGGAACACTAGGCTTAGGGCTTATGTGGATTGCTGGAGAGAAACGCCCGATAAGAAATCCTTCACAACTTTAGTCGCTTTGCAGTCGTCTTCATTATAGTCAATTAATTTATCTAGTTTGCTTTTGTCGCCATCTTCCAAATATCTGAAAAATAGTGCAATAGAGTCTCTGCCTCCAATCTCTCCACCTCTCCATGAAAATCCAAGATATTTGGCTACATCCTTCAATTTTTGTGAGTGGATTGGGAGCATCACACTTTCCTTGAGAACCTTAGCCAAATCAATCATATTGGCGAATATGTCTGACATTAGCTTTTGTGGCTTGCCGTACTTTTCAAACAAATACTGCAACCTAGTCTTTTCGTAATGATGGTAATGGTATATCACAAAGTTCTGTTTGCCCTTTATGAAATCCAAAAATCCTTTGAAAATCTTTCCTTCTCCACTCAAATCTTTTGAAAAGAATGGAATGTATGTTTCCTTTCTACCGTCAACAACCAGCACACCAATAAGATAATCCACTTTCCCGTATTCACCATCTATCATAATACTTTCATCAGTGCTTTCAAAGTCCAGATAAATTTCTGTCTTATTTGTTGGTAAGCTAGGCTTGGATAGTATTATTACTTTATTTTCAAGAATAGCCTGAGCGTTCAACTGCATCTTGCTCAGCATGGTGCTACTTATTCCTTGCACTTTTGGAAATGGTAGTTTCAGCTTAGCCAAATCCTTTACAGTCCTTATGCCAAGCCCTGATAGATAGGATTTACGCTTTTCGCCTAATTCTGGAACTAGGGAAATTTCACCTATTTCCTTTGCCTTCTTAAGACCGTAATTCTCCCAAGGATAATCAACACTTCCTACTGTCGGTGTAACTTCCTTCCCGTTGATTATTTCAAGTATATTCATCAGTATTCGCTGCAGCGGTTCTTCACATTCCTTGAATAGAATTGAAAACACTTCTTTATCTCTGTTAACTACAAAAAAAGTGTTTGGTATGTACCCTTGAATCTTTCCTATCACATAATTGTTCAATGCAGCCTGCATTATGTGTTCTGGATGCTGGTCTATATTTTTCGCAGATTTTATTTCCGCTACAATATAATGATAATCTCCAAAAATGCTCTTGTGAGAATCGTTAATTTGCACAATGTCTGGTTTGCACATCAATCCTTCAGGCTTGAAAAACATTGGCATATTGGTTAATGCACCTGTTCCTTTGGCGAACTCTCCCAACAGAAGCTTGAATCCTTCAGGGAGAGTTTTGAATTCCAGCTTTTGTGCATCTGGATACATTTCCTGTATGGTCACGGTTTCGTGCTGTATTCCTCGCTCATTCAGCAATTTATAATATTCTGAAGGTGTATCTTTCTCACTTTCAGGAGCAAAGAGATTACACCATAAATTGAAAGGGGATTTGACGTATTCCTTAACCATAGAGGCGGTTATTAACATCGGCAGTTCTTTCATTGTGTTCATGCATTCGTTAAAGATGTCGTCTATATCCTCCATTCTCATCCTTTAAGAAAGGTTAATTAGTTATAGACTTAAATCTTTTCTAATGGTAGCATGACATACTATATTTATGAGAACTGGACTGCTGAAAAGAAGGCTGTAATTCATGATGGGAAGTGTGGTCATTGCAATAATGGTAAAGGATGTCATGATAACAAACTAGGCGACAAAAATGGCAAATGGCATGGCTTTTTTATCCAGTTAAGAATTCACATCGCGGGACATCTGCCACCATATTAGAATACGGGTCAATGGAAGCATACATCCCGAATAACGAAACGGAAGTTAATAGAAATCAACCAGAAGAAAGAAAGGGCTATCCTGTTTGGAGAATAAAACCACCTGTGTGAAATTCATTTCATAACTTCTATCTTCAGCACGCCGTCTTTAAACTCGTTATTGACAGTGGCATTTGAAGGAACGGGAATCAGTTTGAAATACGTCTTGTCGCCAGCGAACGCCTTTATCTCAATGCTTTGATTCAGCTGCCTTATCTCGATATCCTCCAGGCTTTTCACATCAGGCAGGTTCAATTTTATGACTTCCTTGTTATCGGTGCGGCTCACTTTGGCTTCAGGCTCTTCTGTGGTCTTTGCTATCCTCACAGGCTTGTCCTCATGGTGGTGATTATGCTGATGCTTTTGTCCGCCATAAGTGTGCATATTGATTCTGGGTGATGAAGCATTGTCTGAAGTTATGGTTATGCTTACGCCCTTCGCGTTCAGGGGCTTGAGCATGAATCTTGGCAGCTTCATTTCCATGATATGGTCTATCTGCTTGAACTCTTTGTCGACTTGCTTGAAGATATCACGGCCTTTCACTTCCTTCAAAGGAGAGCCGCAGCTGGGGCAGAACGACCATTTTACATCAATCTTATTGTCGCAGTTCCTGCATTTCCTGATCCAGAACATTGTAACTAGAATTGGGATTGCAAGAAGATAAATTTACTTTGCGCCAACTTTCTTAGGTTTTTTTGGCAGGATAAAAAAATTAAGACAGTTCCTGCAGGACCTTCCCGCGGATCTCGCTTTCCCCGCCTGTAGGCACGGCCAATTCTGCATTGCAGCTCTGGCATTTGATGAGAGTCGTCGCCTTGTTGAAGATCACCTGCTCGTTCTTGCATTTTCTGCATGCAACACGCATGAATTTGCTTTTTGGCATTTGTATTGTTTCTTTCATGATTACTTCCTCACTATCTCGAATTTCTTTGCTCTCCAGCCTTGGCCCCTTGTGTGCTTCTTGCCGCATACAGTACATTTGTATCTCAAATCTATCTTCTTAGTGGCTTTTTCGTAATCGGGGTTCGGGCGTGGAAAACTTCCATATCCTTTAGATATCCGCAAGAATCTTCTCTGTCCTTGTGCTAAGGCTCTTCGTGGTTTCTTTTTAGCTATTTCTACATCATGAATAGTATGATGCCTACAGGTAGGACAAAATGTTCTCAGCTGTTTTGGGAATTTAATTTTTTTCACCTATTTCGATTGATTTATAATTGTTAAGCATTACTTGTATTTTATCTCTTTTAAGGGGATGATCAAAACCTATTATACGAGTGAATAGATTTAAATTTTTCCTTCCAGATATCCTAACTCCATATATAGGCTTGCGTGGTATTTCTCTTACCCTTTCGGATATTTTACCAGTTTCGATATTAAACTCTAATAACAATTTTTTAATAGTTTCAATAACCTCTTTATTTGGTCATGTAGTTCGGACAGTATACGTTAAGTTTATACGGGAATTTCATTCTTATCAATTAGAAGGTTTACTTTAAAAGTATTAGAATTTTTGGATAAAACAGCATAATGCCTATAACTACTGAGATTATGGCACTTAAAAGCACAGCTCCCGCCGAGACGTCTTTCAGAAGTCTTATATTCTGGTTGTGTTTCATTGTTACACTATCGGCAAAAGTCTCTATGCCTGTATTGAATACCTCGGCTGTCAGTACAATGGAAATCGTAAGCATTAGTACTAGCCACTCTGTTGGCGAGAATTTGAAGTAAAATGCTGCAAGGATTACGAGGAGCGTGAATAGAAAGTGAATCTGGAAAGTTCTTTGTACCCGTAACACGCGGAATAAGCCGTCGAATGCAGCTTTGAAATGTACACCAAACATAAGAATAACCTATAATCTTACTCTCGCTTTTCTATTATTCCCCGTTCAAGAAGAATTTTCATGTTTTCCTCGGGCAATTCTGCCGTATCGCCTTTTTTGAAAGGACCGTATGTCTTTTCGTCTATACCAACGAATTCTGGTGCATCTTCTTTGAAAAGAACGCTGGGGGGGATTTTTTCTACTTTAGTCTCCAGTAGGCTCTTCAATAAATCTGATCGCCTGCTTTTGATCAAAGCGACAACAGAATTGTAAAATTGCCTTTCGTCTTCGCTCAAGTTTTCCGGCGGCAGTCCGCTTCTGGCGGCTATTATTGCAGAATTCACTATTTTTCTTTCCCTCCTGTCGAAAATATCTTTTATGAGAGTTTCCACGCTCTTGACCTCCAATGAGCCTTTCCTGTCGTTTCCCACGACCAGCTTTTTTTTCTGCTCCAAGTAATTTGATGTGGAATTGAAAAAGTTCGTGGGAAGGCGCGACAAAGTGCTGGTCTTCTGCTCCTCAAGCTGGATCTTCCTTATGAGTTCAAATGTAATGGTTTCTTCAGGCATGTTTTCATTTTATATAGAAAACTAGAAAAGTTAAATAGATTTTATGGAGATGTTTCAGGTCTTCTACCACCTGGTTTTTAAATGGAGTTCGTTTACTCTATTTCTTTTGC
>CAZYBR010000036.1:0-6861 GCA_964645905.1 uncultured archaeon | reverse complement strand
TGCACTCATGCGAGACCGCTGGTGATAAACCAGAGGAAGGAGTGGGCGACGGTAGACAGCTAGAGATCCGCTTGGTCAGTAACTTTAAATAGTACGTCAGTATAAAATATATGCCTCGGTACAATATTTCATCTGACGAAATACGGCTTCTATACAAAGAAGTAGAAAAGGAAACCAGAGATTTCAGAGAAATAAAACCAGAAATATTGGTAATCAATCCTAGGAAAGTTCTGATATTACGATTGATGTTAGGTCTATCACAGAACAAATTCGAAAAATTAATCAACAAGCAAAGCAAAAACATTGCAAAATATGAAACAGGTAAAATCAAGACGATGCAACTATCTACAGCAAGTCAGATAATTGAAAAAACCATAAATCTGATAGAACCAGTAAACTTTGAAACAGTATTACAAAATTTCAAAAAATTAAAGGAAGAATCAAATGGCTGGTTTAAGGCGAACAACGAAAGTTTGGATGTTCTGAATGCCAGAAGGAAAGGTGCAATAGAAAGTTTAAGAAACAGAAGGACACCGCAAGAAAAGATTCTTGAAGAAAATCTAAAAGAGAAAAATGAAGAATTCTATGTAAACTTCCCGTTAACGGATAACATGATAGTGGATTTTTACATACCAAAAAAGAATTTGGTGATTGAGTGTAAAGAAGTCATCTCAAGTTCAAGAATGGAAACAAAAGAACAAATCCAAAAACTAGCATATCAAGGATATAGGATAAAATTCAAATTTCCGCACAAGAAGCTGTCCGGTTTGATAAAAACAAAAATTAATTTACAATCGTACGAAAAGGAAGAACTTCAAGGACCATTCGATAATATTTTTAACGATGTTAAAAATCTGACCAATGATCTCTAGCTGGCCGAAGTCTGTATGGCGCGAACTTTCTGGGCTACACGCGGCCTACAATGCATGCCACAATGGGATGCGACTCCGAAAGGAAAAGCAAATCCCCTAAAAGCATGCTCAGTTCGAATCGAAGGTTGTAATTCATCTTCGTGAAGCCGGAATCGCTAGTAGGCGAACGTCATCAAGATGGAAGGACTGATGATTTTATAGGTTTGGACACCTTAAGAATATCTTTCTGTCGTGAATTCGTTCGCCGAATAGGTCCCTGCTCCTTGCACACACCGCCCGTCAAGCCAATCGAGTAATGTTTCATCGAGGCTCGCCCGTAAGGGTAAGTCGAGTTGAAGCGTTGCGAGAGGGGCTAAGTCGCCACAAGGTAGCCGTAAGATCGACAGAGCTAGGTTAAAATGAAACCTAATGGGCTATAGAATGACAACAAGGCTTGACTCTGAGTTAATGATGAGTTGGAGGTGAATTGATTATAGCCATCCAAAATTCAAAAATAATGCTCAGTTCGGTCCGGTATCGGGAACGTGCGGCTGGATCACCTCCTAAAGATCCATATATGTGCAGAGCGATGGTCTTCCTCTCAAAGGCATCAAAGAAATTGACCTTTACCTGTGGCAGATATTTTAAATTTAAATCTGAGTCAGAGTAATCTATATATCACAAATGGGCTGGTAGGTCAGTCCGGTAGACCGCGTCCTTTGCATTGGTATCTACGGAATAGGATGAAGTCATGGGTTCAAATCCCATCCAGTCCACTATGTATAATTGGAATTTGGAATTTTCCGCTCCAGGCATAATAACTTGGACATCTAATACAGAAGTTCCATTGGATCTAATGATAGCCGCAGGTAATAAAGACGGCAGAGTAGTTCCACAATTTACGTTAGGTGCGACTTATTCTAGACATGACTTGATTCATCTTGATAGAAGGGGCAACAAACATGCACCAGTTAAACTTTCTGGCGACCAATATTGGATTATTTTATTTCAGGCGTGGACACCTCGAGAGCTTGAGCGATCAATGCGAGAAAAATATCCTTTAACACGTTTACCTTCTGATTATGAAACAGTCTATGATAGACTTGTAGAAAAACTAAATATCTAGACGTTTAAAATTTCTCCGTATCCGCATTTCCCGCAAGACAACCTGTTCTTATGCTGCGCGAGCCTGCCAACGCTGCATTTGGGGCAGAATCTCCTTGTCCTCTCGAGGACGTCCCCCTTCAGAGAATAATATTTATGCTGCTGGACTAGCTTGTGCTTCATTGTTTCCGCCTTTTGGCTCTTCTTTCTTCGCTTCTTTCGGTTTCTCATTTAAAATCTTAACATTGACGAAAGATTCTCCAAGACCTCTCTGTGAAAAAATATAACCGATTTGAACCTGTGCGACATCAACACTGTATTTTTCCGACAATTCTTTTGACACATCGGCCTTCGAAGGCGTTGGAGTACCCAAGTGTCTTACATTTATTTTCAAATCCTTTCTTTTGAAAAACGGATTTTCCTTTTCTTCGATAATTTCTATTTCCATCAGTTCACCCTACATAAATCGCGTATTTGCCCGGCTCCTGTATGTTCAGCATCTTCGCCATCTCGCTGTTCGCATCGTTTATCACTACCATACCCTTCCAGCTTGTCGAAAGATTGGTGGATTTGCAGTTTTCACATGCCTTTTCATTGGTGAACCTTCTGCAGTTTCTGCAAACCTGTAATCTCTTGGCCATGTTCATCCACTATTGAAAATCACTTTGTCTTCAAGCCTTTAAGTTGTTTCTTCTTTTCGGCTTCTATCCAGGAAATCGCGCCTAGCAGGGGCTGTCTCATCGTCAGGCCGATCTTGTTGCCTTCTTCCCAAGAAATTGAAATCACTCTTCCGCGGACAAGGTCACCCTCTTTCAATGTTTTTTTGGTTTCCCTTCCCAAGAAAACAGAATTTTTGTTGTCAAAGCTGACATAATCGTCCATCAATTGCGATATATGGACCAAGCCGTCCAATGGGCCGACCCGAATGAATGAGCCGAATTCAGTATTGTCAACGACTTCGCCTACTGCAAGCTCGTTTATTTCAGGCCTATACACCAGTGCCTTGAATGTTACAGGATAGTGCACGCCAGGATCTTCCGGAAATATCCTTCCCTCGGCAATCTCGTCGACTTGAGTGATCAAAAGCACGACACCGAGCTTAGGATCCAATAAGCATTCGTATTTGTCGCTCAAAGCCTGTCTTACAGCCTCCTTGGACTTCATAGCAAACTTGTCAGGAGGGACCCTAATCTTGTCTTCTATCTTTAATAGCCGATACATTTTACCACAGAATGACTCTAATCAAATTAAACAGTATAGTTTAAATAACTAATAATCGCCAATCCTTCTTAACCGAACTTTTTCTTGTAAAAACCGACCGACTTTAGCACAAATTCCTTAGCAGCCCGCGAGTCCTCAAAGCTTTTGACCTGAGTCTTTTTGCCTTCCGGCTTTTTATAATTGTTGTAGAAATATGTTATCTTATCAATAACCTTCTTTGGAAGATCCTTGATTTCCTTGACCTTTTTATAATCTGGGTCTTTTGCAGCCACAGCTATGAGCTTGTCATCCAGTTCACCAGAGTCAACGAATTTCATCAGTCCGATTGGTCTAACTGAAACAATGGAGCCGGCTGGCATGGATTCGTCCATTATTATGAGCGCATCTGCAGCATCACCATCTTCATAGAATGTCTGAGGTATAAAACCATAGTTCCATTCAAATCTGAAAGGCTTGTGCAATACTCTGTCTAATTTAAGAAGACCAGTTTCTTTTTCCAATTCTATCTTATTTCTCGAGCCTTTGGGTATCTCGATTATTATGTTGACCTCTTCAGGAGGATTGTCCCCGATTGAAACATCTTTCCAGAGATTCATGTACTATCTATAGCTAAATGTTTTTTTGATTTTAAATAAATAGTTTTCACTCCTGACGCGTTCAGTTTTTTTCTCAATTGTGCGTCATTTGTAGCTACTATGAAACTTTCTTTCTTCGCAAGCATCAAGAATGCCTCATCCGGCCTCCTGTCGGATTCTATTAGTTCCATCTTATTTTCTTCGATTAATTTCAATGCCAATTTTGCATAGGTATTGTCTTTGAATTTGTAATTCGAGATTCTTTTCAGTTCGTCTATAACAGTCGAAATGGTGGCTAGTTTGTATGACCCGACCAATCCGCTTATGTCATCGAGATTTATTTTAAATCTGACAGAATCGATTAGGAAGTTTGTATCCAGCAGGATTCTCATGTGCATTATTTATCTTCTGCTGGCCTTTTTATGCTTGGTCTCGTTGTGGTGCATGAGGACCATGTAGAAAATCGCGACAACCAGCGCAAGATTGGACATTATAAGGAATGTATTCAGATCCGCAGCCGCCATAAAATTATTTCAGTTTTTCTTTTTATATACTTAATATCGGGCTACACCAATAATTATTAATGAAGGGCATATCCGAGATCATCGCGACAATCCTGATGCTGATGATAACAATCGGCGTCTCAGGTACAGCCTACCTATTCATCAATAATATATTCACCCAACAGTCTCAAGGAATAGAAGTGCTTGATGCATACTGTGCACATATTGGCGGCATTACAAATTCAACTATCCTCATAAGGAATGCCGGAACCGGCTCCATCAACACATCTGCCATAACTGTCGTGCAGCTAGAACCTGTGAGTACGGTCGACGTGAAATGGGATTCAACATTGGTCGCATCTGGCAATACAGTCACGCTATATGATGAGTGCGAGGGTTCAGGATCCAGAGTCTGCACATACAGAGTCGTCCCTCCACAAGGAAGATCCGTGAGCGTTCCTTTGCGATGCACATAAATCTTAAAGCCTTTTAAAAGGTATTTAAATGGAAATTGCCAAATACTTATAAAGGTCATATTTGATGAAGGGTATCTCAACAGTAATCGCGACAATCCTGATGCTGATGATAACAATCGCATTGTCTGGAACAGCTTATCTTTATATCTCTGGCGCATTTACGCAGCAAACAGCGGCAGTTATAGATGTTCTTGATGCAGTATGCTCTGGTGCTGCTATAACTACAACAGTTGTAAATCAGGGCACGGCTCCGATTAGCGCTGTCACTGTCACTCCTCTACGACCAGACGGCACTGCTACGGTACCTGCAAATTGTGCAACAGGAACATTGAATCCAGGGGCACAAGGAAGTTGCACTGTAACAAGATCTGGCGGAGCAAATCCAATCGGTACATACAGCTTATCGATGACTGCTCCGGGCGCAAGAACAGTAAGAGGAATAGTATCTTGCTCAACAGCAGCCTAAATTTAGAAATTTTTTAATTTGATTTATTTTATAATTCCGTAACCAACTAATCGCCATCTTCCTTGGACCTGCCTTGAAATGACAACCCTGTCGCTAATATTTGTGCAAACTGGAATCTTCAAACTTAACTGGATGACATTCTTTTTCATGGAAGTGACATTTCCAACGGACCTGCTGGTACCTGTGTTTATCAGGAGAGTCTCGTTCAATTTTATAGGCTCCACTGACGCAAGTTCCTTCGCCCCCACAACTCTGTCCAATAAATGCAGTTCGAGGTTTAATGATGACATTGTCGGAGGTGTTTTACCCGGTAATCCTACTACATTGCCGACAAGGCCGTCTGACTTGGTCATGGAAGAATCCATGTTCGTCATCAGCCCCAACAATCCTCCCGCACCTGCTTCTTCCACCGTGAATTTTCCTTTCTCCAATCCTGTTATGGTCGTTCTGAGAGCCATGTAATTATTTTTTTGCATCACGCCCGGCTTGATTTCTATCTCGTCCCCGATTTTGAATTGGCCTTGGACGACAGATCCGCCAATCACCCCACCTACCAATTCTTTCGGCGTGTATCCCGGTCTGTTGATATCAAAGCTGCGGGCGACAAACATTATCGGATCGGCATCTGACTTCCTTTCCGGAGTCGGTATCATGCTTTGAATGGCTTCGAGCAGGATGTCAATGTTGACATTGTACTGTGATGATATCGGGACTATCGGTGCGTTTTCAAGAATGCTGCCCTTGACAAATTCCTTGATCTGCTTGTAATTTTCCATGGCTTGCTCTTTTGTAACCAGATCTATCTTGCTCTGGACAATGACCACGTTTTTTATACCGACGACTTCCAGTGCAGTCAGATGTTCGCGCGTCTGCGGTTGCGGGCATTTCTCATTGGCGGCAATTAAAAGTATTGCACCGTCCATAAGGCTAGCGCCTGTCAATACAGTGGCCATCAATGTTTCGTGGCCAGGAGCGTCTATGAAGCTCACAGTTCTTACTGGTTCTGCATCGGATAGGCAATAAACACATTTTTCACTTACGTTATATTTCTCACACTTGGTGCATTTGTATATGGTAGAATCTGCATACCCCAGCCTGATCGTTATCCCGCGTTTCAATTCCTCAGAATGAGTAAGAGTAAGTTTGCCTGTCAACGCCTTAGTTAAGGTTGTCTTACCATGGCTTACATGTCCGACCATTCCTATGTTGACTTCCGGTATCAGCCTTGTATCAACTTGATTTAGCTTCTGTACTTCCGCCACCCCCTTCTTTTGCCTTAGTTGGAAATACCTCAGCCAGAGGCTTTTCGCCTGTCTTGACCACCTTGACGTTTATCTGGGCTATATCATTTGATATCGTGTTCCCTCGGACAGTTTTTCTTCTTCTTTGTCCTTGGTGTGTAGGATTAAATCCAGGAGGTTTATGTAACAGAGCCCTTCTTCTTCCTTGTCCCTGTATTTCTGGATGCATAGGAAAGCCGTCCCTGTCGCTGCCGCCGGTGATTTTTAGCGTATATCCGGACATGCCGAACAAATCGCCTGAGATTTCTTCATTGATTTTCTTGCCAACAACAGAAATTGCCTTATCCTGCTCTACCACAGTCTGGTAGGATTTCCTGCTTTCCGGATCTGATATCACTACTGTGAAGTTTGCCATAATCAATCA
>CAZYBR010000035.1:0-7301 GCA_964645905.1 uncultured archaeon | reverse complement strand
CTTATCTTTTCCTCAAGCTTGGGATTCCATACAGTTTCCTTGATTTTAGGCTGCAACATGACTTTCTGAAATGAAACTTGGTAATGAAAGAAGATAAAATCCTGCCTCTAAAGCGAAAGTATTAATATCGCCAGAATAACAGTATTTTACCTTGCCTTTTAACGCCTGAGATGAACTTTAGGCACAGCCTAGTCATGACTCAAATGCACGGGGCAAGGGCATATTTTTAATCAAAAGCCCAATTAATAATTAATGAAAGACGATCGGTTCCTGTTGGTCGCACTCGCCATCCTGGGGTTTGTCAGCTTCCTGATACTAAAGCCCTTCATGACATACATACTCTTCTCGATAATACTGGCGATAGTCGCCTATCCAGTGTATGAAAGGTTGAAATCAAAAACCGGGCGTATGGGAACGTCTGCGATAATCGTCATATTGCTGATAATTTCCATAGTAATCGTCCCTTCGGTGTTTCTGACAATAGAAATCTTCGGCCAGGCCCAGGACATCATAACAAATGTATATTCTGCAGATTTCTCAAACTTGGAAAAAGTAGAAAACAAATTGGAGAGTGTTCTTGGATTCAGAATCAATTTTGCAGAAAAATTGCGGATACAGATTCTCGACCTGTCCTCTGTGATAAGGCTGTACATAGTGTCGAACATAGTGACATTTACAAGGACCGTAGCGAGCTTTCTTGCAGGCATAGTTGTAATGCTGTTCGTGATGTTCTACTTTTTCATTGACGGAAAGGTCCTTATAGAACAAATTAAAAGATTCCTTCCGATAGAGGACAAGTACAAGATTTATCTTTTGAACAAAACACACACTGCAATACAAGGCCTTTTTCTGGGATTATTTCTGACAGCAATAATCCAAGCGATTCTTGCAGGCTTGGGATATGCCATATTCGGTGTCGAGAATGTGATCTTGCTTGCGTTCTTGACTGGCCTGTTCGCACTGGTTCCTCTGGTAGGCCCTCCAGCGGTTTATGTGCCGGTTTCAATTTACTTGCTGATAAATGGCAACATAATCGGAGGGATAGGCCTGCTTGCTTATGGTGTCATTGTCGTGAGCCAGATAGACAACCTGATCAGGCCGAAAATGGTGAGGCTGCGATCCAAGATACACCCATTGTACGTGATACTAGGAGTGGTGGGCGGTGTAAGCCTGTTCGGATTCAGCGGAGTGATAATAGGGCCGCTCATTCTGACAGTTTTCCAGGAAGTGCTGGAAGTATATCAGCTCTCTAAAAAAAGACAAACAATCCAGAACATTCCTTAATAACATGCTTCAAGCGCTGACAGATCCCTTTCGGTTTTTCCGAATCGGTTTAGAAAATAAACTGCGGTGTTTGGAGTAGACTTATTATTTGTGTTTCGGCATAATCTCAAAGAAAATTTTATATAAAAGCTTCATAAAATCGAACTTTCGTTTTCTTTTCGATGTATATGACAGCATGTTTATACCGAGTTCTTTCAAAGCTTCCGTAGGCGTAAGAACTTTTACATCCATTTCCAATAGTTCATTTACCTTGTAATCCTTCTTGTTAAATGTTACTAAGATTGACGGTCTTGCCTTAAGCGCCAGACCTGCAAAAGGAGAGTCCTTTTCATCGTTCACCAGATTTATCGATTCTAAGATTTCTGATTTAAAGTCCTCTTCTTTAACCAGCTCAATCTTTGAAATCAGGCCTTGAATCGAAAGCCTTAGTAAATTTGGAGGTAACTCCGCCTTTCTTTCAAGCAAATTTATGTGTTTGTTTATTTCATGAATAATTGTGTCAGGTGCAAGCGACCTCACTTTCGAATTGTTTAATATCAGAACTAACGCAATTCTAGTGGGACCTTCAGAACTGATCAGTGAAGAGAAAATGACATTTGTATCTACAATCAGACTTTTAATCTCGCCTTTGTCTTCTTCCATGAAACAGCCTTCATATCATCGGATAGCTTTTCCGCCTGTCTTACGTCAAGTTTACCAGCGTTACTGACTATCTCCAGCAAAGCGAATTCCTTCAGAATCTCACCTAGCTTTTCCTTAGAAATACCTCTTTCTTCAGCGAGCTTCAGCGCATTCTCTGGCAGTTCAACTGGGATAGTCTGTGCTTTCATACTGAGAATTAGGCCGGATACCTTAAATAGACAAAGTAATAAATCAATCTATAACAGGAGCATCAAACAAATCTTGATAGCCCCGGCTTTATTTTTTCCGTGTCTATCATCACTATCTGCCTGTTTACAGGAAGCGCGACATTGAACACAGGCACAGTATCCAGCCATGCGAATTTCGATCCCCTATGGGAATGCCCGTGAATGACAAGATTAGGTTTCTCTTTTATGAGTACATTTTCGAACATGCGCGTGCCCAATCCGCCATAAAAATTAGGATTCTCTCCAACCAATGTCTTGTATGTCGGCGCATAGTGCATTATCACAATTTTGTAATAGTTCGGCATCATCCTGTGCAGATGGGTTTCGACAGCCTGTATCCTTTCCTGGTATAATCTTTCTATGTTCGGTATGTTCGTCCTCTGCCAGTTCGTAGGATTATCTAGGCCGCCGATCGTGCCGACTATGCCCACATGTGCGACATCAAAATTTATTGTAATGCTCTCGCCGTCGAGGAATCTGATGTCTTTCATCCTGGATTTGATCTGCGTCCTGATGTCAGGGACGAACTCGTTATTGCCGAAGCACGCTATAATGGGGCAGGACATCTTTCCGAACAGTGCATTGTATACACGGTCGTACTCTTCAGCAGTGTGGCCGCGTTCTATCATGTCCCCTGCCAGAATAAACAGGTCGGGCTTGGCTTGCATGCGGTCTACAGCCCTGACAAAATCCTCGTAGAATTTAGGAGAGTGGACATCGCTCGTTGCTGCTATCAGCATTTTCTCTACTCATTAATAGCACAAACACAAGCTTATAGTTAAATAGATACTATCCTATCCTCCCACACTATAGTTAATCTATTCTCTAGGGGTAGTTTAGCTTCCTTAATCAAGTACATTAAAACTGATTGCACATAGTCTTCTGACTTGGGCGAAATCCGAAGTAGGATTATGCCTGCACTTTCAATATTCTGATTTAGTGCCAACTCAATAAAGTCTTTGTCGAAGGTAATTATAACCCTATTCTCTTTTCTAGCATATTCCATTATTATCTTGTCCTTCATGCCCCTTTGAACATCCAGAACAGATATTATATCAACATCATTTGAGCGCAGAAATTTCACGTTATTATACGGCACATCTTCGTCTGCCAAGAAGTTCATTTCATCCTCTTAGCCAATAGTGGATACACCTTTTCCTCTTTCAGTGTCCGGCTGGCGTAGTTTATTGCTGCAAAAACGTCCTCTTTCTTTAATTGTGGGTAGTTTTTTAGAACATCCTCAAGTTTCCACCCATTTGATAGAAGTTCTAAAATAAATTCTACAGAAATTCTGGTACCTTTGATAATTGGTTTGCCTGCAAGTATTTCTGGGTTCAAAACTACCTTTTCTTTCCAGTTCATATTTTAATTATGGTACTTGATAGTTTTAAATGCTGAGCCTTGACAAAATCCTCGTAGAATTTAGGAGAGTGGACATCGCTCGTTGCTGCTATCAGCATTTTCTCTACTCATTAATAGTATATCTAAGAACTTATTCTTTAGATTTGAGATAAACATAAGAAGGCACGGAGAGCAATGTGTGCGTGACAGGTTTATTATTATCTGAATGAAAATGATGTTTAATGGAAAGAAAATTCAAAGTTACAGTGCTGACTGAAAAGGACAGGAAACTGCTTACTAACATGAACAAATCTTTGAAGGACATTCAAAAAGGCAGAGTTAGTGAGCTTATTGTAGAACAACTTAAAAAACATAAATAAACTAGGAAAACTTTAATAATTGATAACTAGATGATGTTTATGGAAGACGAGATGGAAGAGGAACCCGAGTCACCAAAGGACATCAAGCTCGGCGAATTCAAACTAAGGGAGAATGCAGTATTGGTGATAAAGAAGACCAATTATAAGGGCGAAGACAGGATAGATTTCCGGGTTTGGATGAACTCGTCGAAATACAAGGGACCTACAAAGCAAGGATTTGTCTTAACGATGGACAAGATAGACGATTTCATAAAAATGGTAACAGAAATGAAAAAGAAGCTCGCTAAAAAGTAATATATCCTAATACTAAGTTTGATTATGGCTAAATGGAAATCCTTCAAGCACAATGGCGTTTACTTCCCGCCAGAATACCAGTGGAAGAATCTTTCGGTAAAGATAAAAGGAGAGAAATTCCAGCTTGAACCTAAACAAGAGGAGATGCTGTATGCTTGGGCCAAGAAAATCAACACACCATATGTAAAGGATCCGGTGTTCCAGAAGAATTTCTTAGGCGATTTAAAGAAAGTCCTGCCTCCAAAATTCTCCAATATAACAATGGACGACATTGATATTTCAAGTATTGTGAAATTACAGGAAAGCGGTAAAGTCCTGGCAAAGGAGGAAAAGAAAGCCATAGCCGCAGAAAGGAAGAAGCAGAAGGAAGCTTTGAAAGAAAAATATGGCATTGTTGATATTGATGGCAAGAAATCTGAAATAGCAAACTGGATGGCAGAGCCTCCGGGCATATTCATGGGACGCGGCCAGCATCCTCTGCGGGGAAAATGGAAACCTAGGATAATGCCGGAAGATGTGATATTGAACCTGAGCAAGGGCGCTCCTATTCCCGCAGGGAACTGGAAGAAAATAATCAACGGAACTGATTTCATATGGGTCGCGTCATGGGAAGACACGCTGACCGACAAGATGAAATATGTCTGGCCGAGCGAAGGGTCCTCTCTGAGGCAGGAAAGGGAGAAAAAGAAGTATGACAATGCCATGGCGATAAACGAAAAGCTGCATGTGATACGGAAATATATCTCTACTGGGATGGTGTCTGAAGACGAAAGGACAAGAAAGATCGCGACTGTGTGCTATCTGATAGACATGCTGACGATGAGGGTGGGCGACGAAAAGAACGAGGACGAAGCAGATACAGTAGGCGCATCGACACTGCGGGTAGAGCATGTGAAATTCAATCCAGAACACATAGAATTGGATTTCCTTGGCAAGGACAGCGTCAAGTGGGACAAGGAGCTTCCTATAGCTGAAGCAGATCCAGCTTTCGTAAAAAACATGAGAGAATTTACAAGCAACAAGAAACTGACCGATCTGATTTTTGACGGGATAGGCTCCAGGCATGTCAATGAATTTCTGGGAGACTGCATCAAAGGCCTGACGGCCAAAGTTTTCAGAACGTTCCATGCGACAAAGACTCTTGTCGACTATCTGAAAAATATAAAGATAAAACCGAGCGACGGATTCTCAAATTTTTATCATGCCAAGCTCGCAAACCTTGAAGTCGCCATGACATGCAACCATAAGAAGACGCCTCCTAAGACTTGGAATGAGACGTTCGCCCGCAAGCAGGAAAAATTGAAAAAGTGGATGAGCGCGACTACAAAGACAGAAAAGCAGGCAGAGAAACTGAAGGAAAGAATAGAAAAATTGAAGATGGATATAGAACTGTCCCAGAAGACGAAAGAATACAATCTCGGGACATCGCTTAAGAATTACATCGATCCCCGGGTTTACAAGGCGTGGCTGGACAAGGCTGGAATTGACTGGACAAAAATGTACACGTCTGCGTTGCAGAAGAAATTTTCATGGATAGAAAAATCTAAGATAAAATGGGATGAAATCAAATGAGCTCGCAGGAAATGGGTGAGACTTGGGCAAGAAGGATATCTAAATATATTTTGGGCGATGCAATTATAACTCCGCCTTACATGCTAAGGCGTCATGTGCGACATCCTGAAATAGCGGGGCGTGTTGCAAATTATCTTTCGGAGCATGAAATAGTATGCAGGCCGGAGGACGTGCCAAAATTATTTGACGCACGTGCGGACAAAAATCATGAAAGAAACAAGCGACTCCGTTCAGGCACAATCAAAGTCGTCTACGAATAAAGTTGTGGACCGATCGGGATTTGAACCCGAGACTTCCTCGTTGCGAACGAGGCTATCTACCGGACTGATATATCGGCCCTAATCTGTAAAATATCTTCTTATCAATAAAGTTATTTCTTGCGATAATCTCGGGTTTAGACTAACTTCCAACCCGTAATGTGTCGGTTTTGACATCATACTATCTCTTATAAGTTCTTTACCGATTTTATCGATTCTTTTCAAACCTTCTTTTCCAAGTTCTTGGATATTGACCCCCTTTTTGAGATTATCAAAAGAGGTGTGCTTGCCGCCCCAGCATTTTCTCATAAATAGCTTATGTAGTATAACTGCCTTAACTTGTTCGTCTGTGAACATAGTTTAAATTTTAAACTTTGAAGGTATATATTTATATACTGTCATTTACATAACGATTTTATGGAAGACGAAACGATATTAGTTGAAACGTTTGGTCACTCACCAGTTATAAGAATTATTGATTTCTTTCTAGATAACCCACTATCAGACTATTCAAAAGAAGAGGTGATAAAACATTCGGGTATAAGTAAAATAACTTTTTACAAGTATTTTGAACTTTTAGAGAAAAATGGAATTTTCAAAGTAACAAGAAAAGTTGGCAGAGCGACATTCTACACTTTAGACGAGAGAAACGAAGTCGTTAAGGCTCTAAAATCATTGTCATGGACATTGGGGATTAAAGCTATGGAAAAAGCAGTAGAAGAAAGTTCTGTTAGTGTACCAGCCAGAAGATTGATAAAACATAGATAGCTCTAGTCCTCTTCTCGACTTAATTAAAAACTTAAGTAATTCTAATTAATTAATAAACTAATGGGCGTGTAGCTTAGCCTGGTGGAGCAAATCATAGGAGCTCACTCGACTGATACTCGATAGGCCGAGAGTTCAAATCTCTCCATGCCCACTTCATCATTATGTCGATAAAATATTTCAAAGCACCGGATGTAGAACTCATGGTAAGGGAAATTGTCCGTAGATTGAAGATTAACCATGATTTAAACCGAGTAGTCTGCATAAAGAGCACGGGCTCCAAGAGCAGGCGCACCTTGGCAAGATGCCATACCATATCCAGGGCTGTTCAGACAGGACTGGATCTAAAGCCCCATTATGTCATTGAAGTTGTATCTGAGAATTTTGACAAGATGCACGAGGAAGGCAAAGTCAAGACTCTGATACACGAACTGATGCACATACCAAAAGCATTCGGCGGCGGTTTCAAAGGACACCGTTATGTCAACAGCAGGTATATTGACAAGCTGTATGAAGATTACAAGCGTTCTATTTAATTT
>CAZYBR010000034.1:0-7370 GCA_964645905.1 uncultured archaeon | reverse complement strand
TTCTGTAAAGTCAATAGGCGACTTTGTCATAATAAGCGAAAGCGAGCTCATCTAAGCCATCCTATTTCAACGTCTTCTGTACGCCAATTTTGGTTTATTTCACTTTCATTAACTTTCAAAACCTGACCTGCTTTATACGCTAAAACACCCGTCCACGCTATCATTGTCCCATTATCACCAGAATATTCCATAGGAACCACATCGAAAGTTGCACCCCTTTCTTCGCACATTGTTTTCATCATTTCCTGCAGTCTTTTGTTCGCCGCAACTCCACCGACAAGAACCACTTGACCTTTATTTGTATGCGCCAGAGCGCGTTCTGTGACTTCAGTCAGCATTGAAAAACATGTTTCCTGCATGGAATACGCAATATCTTCCTTTGATTCACCTTCATTGAACTTTTCAATTGCAGAAGTCATTATTCCTGTGAATGACATATCCATACCTTTGACGACATAAGGAAATTGAATATATTTGCCATTCTTTGCAGCTTTCTCTATTTCGGGTCCCCCAGGAGTATGCATCCCTAATGCACGTGCTAAAACATCTAATGCATTACCGACAGGTATGTCCTGCGTCTCGCCGAAAACCCGGTATCTACCGCTATTATATGCAAGTATCTGGGAGTTTCCACCAGAAAGATAAACTATGACAGGGTCTTGCACACCGGTTTTTACTTTTCCGATTTCGATATGCGCAACTCCATGATTTACTCCAACCAAAGGTTTTCCATATTTTAATGACAGATACCTCGCAATACTCGCGCCAACTTTCAAAGAATTCGGAATCCCCATTCCTTGAGAGAATGCAATGACATCCACGTCTTCCATTTTAAGATTCGCCTGCTTCAATGCACCATCTAATATTTTATTAGAGACAAAGTAATGGTGTTCGGCCAACTCTGCAGGATTGAACCCTTTGCCTAATTCAGGCTTGAACATGTCCTTGTAGTTTGATAATATGTCTCCTTTCTCGTTTACAATACCGACACTAAAAGTATTTCTGCAGTCAAACTAGAGCAGTACTCTCAATGCCAAGGCAAATTAAATTTTTATTTTTCATCTAATATTTTACCTCTTCTGTAAAGCTGTTTAGTTCTAATGATTGTATTATTCTCATCAAGAATCCCTCTGACGAGACTTGTACCATTCAGCCCACTTTTCAAATAATCATCTATTTTATTGCTCAACCACTTCGGCCAATGCCCGTAAATTCTATCCGCTTTTATCAGTTTTTCTAATAATTCAAATCTGTAACTCTTTACAAAAGAATTGAAAACAGGAAGTCTGTACGCGTCTTTCAAACTTATCATTAAACCTTCTAATCTATTATCAAAAATTCTCTCTCTAGAGGTTACTCCCAAATTTTCTAATATACTTTTTATGAATTTTGTATTGGGTTGAGTTATTATCCCCACTTGTTGAGCACCAACATCTATAAATCCATCGGAATCTGCAACACCTTGAATAAACCAAGTTTGGAAATACTTCGGGGATTTTAATATCCATTTTGCATTTATCGAATCATAAGTTGTTAACTGATTATCGTTTAAACCAAGGCAAATATTGAAAATCCATTGAATTAGCATTGACGATTGTGATGACCACCTATAGAATGGATACAGGTTTCTTCTACCAGGTTGTGTGTCTTTTATTCTTTCCATTCTAAGACCTAGACTATTTGCACACATACAAACAAATTCGCCAAAATTTTCATTTGAAATATACCTTTTAGTTAAGGACAAACCTATACGTCGTGTAGTTCCGAATTTCCTTTTGTTAGCATGTTTACTAGCATCTCCAATTAATACCCCAAGAAAATATGCAAATAATTTAGGTTTCCAAGCAGTAATATCTGTTTCATTTAAACCGAATCTATCAAGTCTTTCCTTTACTGTTATGGATTGAATATTATTTAATATTCTAGACACATTCCCAAACCTATTAATTTCGTTTGGCACTATTAACCAAGGCTCCTTAAGGATACCACCTCTACTTGAGTTTACTGCTATCCATTTAGAGTTTTTAATGTTGTCGATTCCAAAAAGTTCAAGTTTGTACTCTTCCAATTCTCTAAACGGATCGTAAATTTTAACCAATTTTCTCACCTTTTATTACCTCAGCTTTACCTCCGTAATTTCTTATTTCATTACATACTAATTTCATATCTTCTAAATTTCCTTTATTATACGGTAAAGCCCAATGCGATGTATAAATCAACTCAGCTCCAAGGTATCTTAATGTCCTATAAACCCTTTTTCTTATTTTCCAATTGCCGCCCTTTAAATCAAAAGCGAGGATAATTAATTGTTTCACATGTCCAATATTGGACATTAGTTTATTTAAAGATTTGTATAACATTTTATATATTAAATCTTCAATTGTGTATGCCAAACCTCGCAAGTATAAAAGGTTTATAAAGCTCACAGTTATTCTAAATATATGGTATACAAAACAGTAGCATTTGATGGACTTTCTCTAGCTGGCAAGTCTACGATGGTTCAGATGCTTCTAGAAAGAAGTCTTGATGCAGAAGTTGTTAGAGAAAATACTTTCGATCCATATAGACCAACAACCTCTAAAGTAAATAGGCTATTGAAAGAGGTCGAACCTTACGAAGCTGTGAAACTAGCTTCTGAGGAATTTCCAGATTCTAGAAAAGTTTTACAAAATGCAATGGAATACGCATTGCAATTTCAAGGCTCTCCACGACTGCAAGCATTGTTAGCGTATCTGTTTGCGTCTGGCCGGAAAGTTGTTGATGATTATGTTGGACAAGCTGTTGAAAGACATGACGTTATCTTAGACAGATGGCAAATAACTGGTTGGGCATACCAAGTTGACCCAGAAGGATACACATGGCAAGAAATCAGAAAATTGAACGAACGACTCGATATAAGAATGCCAGATATACAGGTTCTTTTAACGTGTCCTCCAGATCAAATCCCACTTAGGAAGGCTTATAGAGAAAAGCAAGGTGTCGGAACAGCTGGACAGATGAGTAGAGGTAGAGAACATATAATACTACCGGAATTCTTAGAAATTTATAATCAATTGAAAGACACAATGCCGATATATCTTTTCGAAAATAATGGTACTCCTGTACCAGAATTAGAGCTACAAATAAGACAAGCTATACCAATTTTTGGGAAAGTTGAAGATGTTGTAAGAGCAGATGGTTTTATGTTAAATGACCGTCAAATAGCAAATTTAAAAGACGTTTTGCTAAATCCAAAAATACTTCAAAGAATCTACGAAAGACAAACGAAATAACATCTCTACGATAATCACGAAATAAGTCAGGCCATTAAAAATAGGTTGTTGAATTCATAAAAACAGAAATATTATAAATAGACATTCTATTCATGAAAGTCGAGGAGCTTGTCAACTATGGCATACCCGAAGAGTATATCAGGAAATTAAAGGAAGATAACATATCCGAGTTGTACCCTCCACAGGCAGATGTCATCAGGAAAGGACTGTTCAAGGACAGAAATCTCGTCGTCTCTATGCCTACTGCAGGCGGAAAGACATTGATAGCAACAATGTCGATTCTGCACACCTTGCAGGAAAAGAAGCATTCTAAAGCCGTTTACATCGCCCCACTTGTCGCACTTGCATCAGAAAAATATCAATACTTCAAGAAATTTTTTGACACTAATTATAAGGTCGCTCTCAGCGTCGGAGATTTGGATTCTGCTGATCCGTGGCTGAACGATTGCGATATCATCTGTCTGACTACAGAAAAATTAGATTCCTTGCTGCGCCATAATGTGAAATGGGTCAATGATATAAGACTAGTCATCGTAGATGAGATTCACACATTGAACGACAGTTTGCGCGGTCCCACTCTAGAGATTCTTCTGACAAAACTAATACGGCTTGTGCCACAATCACAAATCTTGGGATTGTCAGCTACTATTAGAAACTCTGACGAATTGTCAAAATGGTTGAATGCGACTCTAGTTATCAATGATTTCAGACCTGTTAAATTATACGAAGGTGTTTCATATGATTCTAAAATTCATTTTGAAGATAGAGAAGGATATGACCTCGACCAATCGCTCGATTCTGAGAACGCAATAATACAAAACACACTCGAATTGAATAAACAGGCGTTGGTTTTCACGTCCACTAGAAAAAATGCCGAAAGTCTGGCAGAAAGATTATCAAAAACTGTAAAGATGAAATTAAAAGTCGATGAACAAGTGAAATTAAATGACCTCGCAGATCAGATTGAGAATGTGCTCGAAAGCCCTACGGATCAATGTAGAAAAGTATCCAACTGCATAAGATCGGGGGTGGTGTTTCATCATGCAGGATTACTTGGAAAACAAAAAACTTTGATAGAAGACAATTTTCGTAAAGGTCTGATAAAAGCAATTGCAGCTACGCCGACATTATGTCTCCACCCAGATACACAAATTATTTCCGAAAATAAAGTCAAGAAAGTACACGAACTTTCGAAATGCGATAAAGTGCTTACGCATGAAGGACAATTCCAAAGCGTAACAGAGCCTCTTGAAAGAAAAGTAAGTGAGAAAATTTTGGCAATAAAACCTTTCGGAAGTCTTGAAGTTAAAATGACCCGGGAACACAGAGTTTTCGTATTAAAAGAAACAAGACACAGATCACATTACGCTAATGGAACTCAAAGAGTTTGGTATGAATATGATGGTCCATTTTGGATGAAAGCGTCTCAACTTTTTGAAGCGCATAAAAATAATAGAGATGAGAAAGCTTCTTACCACCTCTTACAACCAATACCAAAAACTGAAATAACCTCAGATAGAATACATTTCAAAAAAGAAGCTTCCTATGTGCACAACCAGTTTGGTAAGACTGGTAAAATCCACCCAGCCGGCCAAAAACTACCTAAGGAAATCCCTCTCAACTATGATACTTCAAGGTTGTTTGGACTTTGGATTGCTGAGGGTTCTGTATCTAAAACTGGAGCAATTATTTTTGATATAGCGACTTATGAAGATAATTTGACAAGTTTCATTAAATCTACAGTGGGGAAATATTTCCCTGGAATGCCTATTTCAATAAAGGATCATGAAAGGCATCGAAGACGTATAACATTTTGTAATAAATTTCTAGCGACATGGTTAAAAGATAATTTTGGTGGGTATGCTGAAACTAAAAGGGTCCCGAATTTTATATTCTCGAATAAGGATTCGAAAGTAAGGCTGGGTATTTTACACGGATTAATCGATGGTGACGGCTATATCAGAATCGATAATAAATCAAGAGCTCATTATGCTAGTCACAGTACAGTTTCACCAACACTCGCTTTCCAAGTGCAACTTCTTTTAGCATCTTTGGGGTATATCGGTCACTTATCTAGACGCGAAAATCATCGTTGGGGTAAACATCCCCTTTATTCTGTCAGAATTGGTGGAGATAGTTATTACAGATTTTTAAGCGATATCAAGGAAAAAACCGATTCAAAAAAAGGCAACAGGGCATACAACATCAACAAAATTTGGAAAAATTATCTTTTGCTCCAGTTGGACAAGATAAAAGAAGAGCATTATTCAGGTCCAGTGTATAATCTGGAAGTAGATAATGATCAAAGCTATAGCGTCGGTTTCATTGTCCATAATTCAATGGGCGTCAATCTCCCGGCTTTCAGGGTGTTAATCCGCGATGTAAAGCGGTATTCTGAAGGTATAGGTTCGGATTTCATCCCTGTTCTCGAATACAAACAGTTTGTCGGCAGAGCAGGCCGGCCAGGCTTCGATTCTTTCGGTGAGTCAATATTGATAGCCAAAGCAGAAGACGAAGCCAAGAATCTGGTCAGGCGTTTTATTTATGGAGAGCCGGAAGATATACAATCAAAACTTTCATTGGAACCTGTACTGAGGACGCACATCCTTGCATTGATTGCGAGTGGTTTTTGTGATTCCCTAGAGTCAATCTACAACTTCTTCAGCGATACATTCTATGCGCATCAGTACGGTGATATAGAATCAATGAAGGAAAAAATAGACGATATACTCATGCAGCTTAATGAATGGAAATTCCTGACTGAAAATGAAAATTTGATATACGCGACTAGAATCGGCAAAAGAATCTCCGAACTTTATATCGATCCGATGACTGCGCATAATTTCTTGGAAGCATTGAAGAAGAAAGACAGAAAGGAACTGGATGAATTCACTTTTCTACAATTGTTATCGAACTCGTTGGAGATCCGTCCTGCATTGTCTGTCAAGTCCGTTGAAGTGCCGAATATAGAGCAAACAATAATGTACAGGAGCAGAAATCTGATAACGGATATACCTGAAGTTTATGATTTGGAGTACGAAGATTTCTTAAAGTCTATAAAGACCGCAATGATGTTCGACGCTTGGATTAAAGAAACATCAGACGATCGTTTGCTTTCAAAATTTGGTATGGCACCCGGGGATCTTTACAACAAGCTCAAAATAATCGACTGGCTCGCATATTCACTCCATGAAATGGCATTGTTGAGCGGGTACAAAGATATATTGCAGTCGTTGAAAAAATTAAGATTAAGGCTTGAGTACGGAATTAAAGAAGAATTGATACCTCTTGTAAGATTGAAAGAAATCGGAAGGGTGCGTGCCAGAAGATTATATAATGCAGGTTTAGATTCTCTAGATAATCTGAGAAGGTCACCAATCGAACAATTGAATCAAATCCTAGGTTTTAAAGTCGCGGAGGATGTTAAGAGACAAGTAGGAACAAAATAAATTTCTATACAATTAATAAAAAGGCCAATGCGACTGCAATTCTATACAAACCGAATGGTATGAACGTATGTTTCTTGACGAATCCGATAAAGAATTTTATTGCAGCTATAGCGGAGATAAATGAGGTTATAATCCCAATTAGCAGAATGTCTGGTTGAAAGTTGGATATCTGTGAATAAGATTGGTACAAATCGAATGCAGATGCGGCTATGAGTGTAGGTACAGCAAGTAGGAACGAGAACTGTATTATGATGTCTCTTCTCAGTCCCATAAACAGTCCGCCTATGATGCTCGCCCCGGATCTTGATATGCCCGGAATGATTGATATTGATTGGAATAGTCCTATTGCGAAACACTTGATATATGGTATCTTGGAAATATCATCAAGTTGAGACTTTTTTTTATGGAAAAGTTCAAATAAAATAAAGAATATACCTCCTGCCAAAAGTGACCAAACAACAATACTCGAACTGCCGAGCAGAGTCTGCTTGAAAATTTTATAAAGCGCCAGCCCAACTATGCTTGTCGGAATGAATGCCGTAAAAACCCGCTTCATTATTTCAACATTCAGGAAACTTTTCCAGTATAAGAATAAAACAGCTAAAACTGCACCAGATTGTATCGCTATCTCGAAACTTTTCATGAAACC
>CAZYBR010000033.1:0-7958 GCA_964645905.1 uncultured archaeon | reverse complement strand
CATCATATACACCAGGCTCTACAACTTTGCCAGTAATGGAAGTAAAACCAAAATATCCTACCCCAATAACAAATAAAATCACAGAAAACAATGCAATTATCCTACCTTTTGCCAATTTCCTTTTTCTAGCAGGATCACTAGGAGATTGACTATGTGCTGCATTCTTATGCTGGTTCAACGCTTCCTTGGTTTTGAATTTTCTGCCACAAACACCACATTCGATATTTTCCATAAAATAATAATGTCCAGAAATGTTTAAGAACTTCCATTTCCTTTTAATCTAACAACAGTTCATTCAATTCGCATACAATCTTATTCTTACTCGAGTTTTTGTACTAGGCCTTCCAACTCTTTTAATTTCTCCTTAATCTCCTTTACAGTGCCTTCTCTAGTTTCTTCTTTCACAGGTTCTTCTACAATAATTCCACTCTGTACGAATGCAACTACATCCGCATCGGTATCAGCCTGCACGACGTCATTAGTCTTGCTATTGACAAATGCTTGGTATGCTATGCCAGCTGCATCATTAGGAATCACAACAACCTTCCAATACAAAACACTGTCAGTAATGAAAGGCAGAGGTTCGACAATCTTAAACCTAGTCCAGTCAACCAACGGATTAGCCCTCCTAACAAAGTCAGTAGCCCTGACAGGACCTGTAAGAGTCTCCTCTATAGACAATTCAAAAAGCTCTATCCTACCAGTAATGGCATCTATAAGAAATATCTTGAATACGCCGCGACTTTCACCAGAAGGTTCTGTTGATATAAACCACTTCAATCCCTCATCAGTGCTCATGAGATAAGGCTGCTTGTTGCTTCTTGCAAATGTCGGGACATCCCTGACCTCTATCTGGTCTTCATGAATTACGAATCTATTGATCACTCCTTTATGATACTTATAAACTTCAGTATAATATCTCGCGAGATTTTCTGGAAGTATTCTGTTACCGGAAATCACAGGATTGTCTTTTGCTTGTTCTGGAGTCAGGAAATCCATGTCACCGTTAGAATCCACTAAAAACACGCCTTCAAATCTTGGAACAGTATATAACAAGCCAAAATAGTTATGGAAAGAATACGATATAACTGAAACTACAGCGTACACATCATCATTGTAAACAACATAGTATGGGAAGTCCAAATCAACACGATACTTTTTCTTGTACAAATTCCACCACAAATTGTCAAAGATTTGCATGCCTTCTCCTGTCTGCAGACTCTTTTCTACTAGTTGTGAATTTCTTTCTTGCGTGGTGGCATCAACGTACACCATGCCTTTGTTCTTCAGTGTGAACTGTATTACAGTTCCGTCAGGTATCAGTGGAAACATCCAAGCCATAGAACCATTAATAAGCGCTATGTTTTCCGTCCCAAGCTTATACTGGCTCAATTGAAGAGAATCGCGACTGAATCTGTAGGCAACCTCAAACGGCATTAGCCTGATGTTTTCTTTAGTCTCTGGCAGTTCATTGATTTTATTATACTCCAACTCGTTAACAAGATGCAATTGAGGCATTAAAGAGGTGAATAGTGCGGTACCCGACAGCAATAACAAAAGCACGAAAATAGACGTGAAGAATTTCATCATAGGTGCAGTGTCTACTGGTGTTTCCATTCCTTCTATTAGAAATTGCCGTGATCTTTTCCTACTTCCAAGGAAAAGCTTGTGGATTACAAACCAAACGACGATGACTTCTATAAATATAGGATTTGTGTAAAAAAACATGAATGTCGAGTGAAACCAAGGCCTGAAGTACCAGATAAGGCCAAGAATTATAAGCAATGGTATTAATCCAATTATGTTAATCTTTATTTTAGGTCTTAGTAACTCCTTTCTTTTAACCATAAATTAATATAAACCTTTCATTTTAATACTTTACTTTTGCCCATATCCTTAAAATCAAATTTTCATATAAAAATTCATATTCAAATTGATGGCAACACTATATTTTCTTTTTCCGGATTTTAATAACACCTGTAAATACCAGAACTAAAATCATAAATGATGCAACAAACAAACCCCAACCAACTGTAGCAAGAATTAAAATATTATTGTAACTGGTATAGTAAGACGGATAGTAATTTTCCATCATCCTCATCATCATAGGCATCATATTGGTTCCCATCATACCTTGAGATTCACTGCATCCTAACCAATTCTTGCCCATAATAATGTGCATCTGGCTCAGGCTTGCAGAACCTTCCCCGCCCATCATAGCATCCATTTGCTCGTGCAACATGTTGCTACCAACCATTCTCCCCATCACAGAATCGCCAAGTTCTTCAATCTCCCCTTTAGGTACCTTATCGCAATCCAGTTGTTCCAACCCGCTAACATTTTGTCCAGCCATCATAGAATCCATCATGTCTTCCACAGAAGATCCTTCCATATGAGCGTATGCAGAACTAGTTAACATCAGCATACTTGCAAATGTAACTAACCATAGGGTTTTCATAATAATTACTTCCTTTTGTACAATATATTGATTATTGATGGTGTTTGCATTTTTTGCTTCCGCAACATTTTGGCATCTAGCCACCTCCGAAACATTCTTTGTATCTATCAGGATGATGGCTCATGTGCTCTTTCCAAGATTCGTCGGTATATCCTGGCGGTGTCACACATTTATCATTTAACTCCGATGCAATGCCTTTTCTATAACTTGCATAATTCTGGTACCATTGGTATCCTAGGAGCAAAGAAGCTACAATCAACACAATGATAACTGCACCAGAGATAATCTGCAATAATATTTTCCTGTCTATATCGAATTTTACTCCACTTTTCTTCGCAAGATTCGTCATGACAGTAATGCCTGCTATATTCGAAACTATACCGAGAATTAAGAAAACTGGCTGATATTCAAGCAAAAACAGTCCAAGAGCTGATGCACCAAGAAATGGTATTACGTCTGTTACATGGTGGGCGCAGCATGCTATCATGGACGTTGTTGATATACTTCCGCATGCACTTGTTGTCCCTGAAGACATTTTCATGAAATTTCTGATATAAGTGAAAAGACCGAATTGGATTCCGAATCCGATTACCAAAGGCGTCATCAAATACCACAATTCAACAAACCTGCTAATAGCGTAGTTGACGCCTTGAAATAAACTGACGATTATCAAGTGCAATGTGACAAGAGATATGCTTGCCAAGATACCATAAATGGCAGATTTCCTTTTGATTTGCCGCAGCTTTCTAACCATTTTTACAGCACTCTTCAATCGATTTTATAATCTTTCTGATTATTTGTTTCAATCGAATTTTCATCAGTAAACACCCGATAGCATCCAATAAACAATCAAAGTCCCGAAAAGAATTACAAGAGGTTTCATCAAACGCAAACTTTTATTCTTGGTTGCTTCAGCTCTTCTTTCCAGAAAATACATAAATCCAGCAATAGACTGCCCCATAAGTATGGCAATTACCAGTTGAGAAATGTTAAATCCAATCAATTTTAATATCAACAATCCAAGCCATGTAGTTACAACAGTTGCACAAATAGCACAGATTTTAAATTTGAAAATTTTGTCAGTCAAACTCCCAAGAAATATCCACACTGCATATGCCCCAATCATCGTCACCAATGTGTAATATATCATCTCAACCATTCACATCACCAAATACAAAACCGATGAACTTACAGCTAACATTAAAATAAGAACTAAAATCGATTGGTAAGGGAAATAATTTCTGTTTCTGTTGAACACTCGAAGCATGTCATGGAATTTGAATGCTGTAAAAGAAGCTATAATGCCGATTATAGTGCCAAATAAGATCCTGTCGATACCAAATATCTTAAAAGTATTGCTCGGACCCATTAGATCCGCAAAGTAGAATGTAATTATTGTAAGAATGAATGACAGAAGTAAGAATATGCCAGATTGAAATTGTAAATGTTCTTTCCCTTTGTTGAATTTCTTAGCCAGATTATTGAACCATAAGCCGGTTGCAACTACCATGCCCCCAACGAATACACCTACAATAGAATCATCAAGACCGTACCATCTAGTTACCGCTACTGCTGCTCCTGTTGCCGCCGTGCACAAAGGGCAATGCGCCAATACGTTAGGAATTAAAAAAATGGAGAAAAAAAGAAAGGAAATTAAATAAAATCTCACTTGTTCACCTCTTCTTTGCAAGTTGGTTGTAAACCGTTACCAATATCCACACAGCTGCTGCTGTGTATGTAACCGACTCAAGGAACCCCAGTACGATGTAAGTGCCTGTTCGAGGACTTAGGTTATGGAACATTGGTTTCCAAAGCCAGTCGAGTGTTGATGTCGGAACCAGCAGGAAAGCTGTTGCACAGATGGCATAGATTATTGCCATCCAGATAGCCACGGTTTTCACAATCAACCATGTGTCCAATTTATTTGATGACATTTTGACCTCCTTTAATAGGATGTGTGCGATCTGACTATTAACCATGGTGACCAGCCATGTCGCTAAAATCCTGGGTTCTTATTACTCTTGCATTCCCATTCGAATCTAAAATTTCCACTATCATTTTTTCCGGACCGAACATGTGTATGCAAGGTTGTATTGCCATATCGTGCTTATAGTGGAAATTCAATACACCATATTCCTCAGTTTTTACACCACCATCGCATTCTGTAATTACATTGCCGACACAATTCCTGTCATACACGCTTACAGCCTCCACTCTTCCAGGCGAGACTTTAACATTTGTTATCCTTCCTTCGAACACGTTCAAATCCTCTGGTGGAATGTAACTGGCGTAGCCGGTTTTAGGAGAGTAAAGTTTGTACCCCAAAACTGCAACTAGGGCGAACAATGCTACAATTACGCCGATGCTTACCCATCTTGCGTTTGACATTTTTACTGAAATTCAACTCAAAGAAACAGCTTATAAGGGTTAGTGTGAAACTAGTTTCACTCAGTATTTTAGTAGAACTATATTACTCATTCCTCTTCTTCTACGTTCGGCCAACCCCTTTGTTTCCAATCTGTCAAGTATCCTGCTCACTTTAACTTTTGAAAATCCTGTTGTGCCAATCAAATCGTTCTGGAAAGCCGAGCCATCACTTTTATTGAGTTCATCAAAAACTTTTCTTTCTTCTTCTGGCAATCTGGAAATGATCTTATTTAATTTTGCTTTTGAAACAGGTTGCACCTTTTCGGGCTTTGGTCGTTGAAGCATTAAGTAACCGCCTGCTCCAGTGGCTACTAATAGCAAACCAAATCCAGCATAAGATTGTACAGGGATGTGATTGGTCAAGTTGCAAGTTGGTGAACCACACAGTGCATGCCCTATGCGGGCATAGCTTAGGGATACAGTCAACAAAATTACAAAAACAATGATAGATATGCCGACTATCGAAATTCCCAGATAGTTTGTTGAAACTAGTTTCATATGTGACAATTCAAAGTTAGAGTATTTAAATGTTATTTATATCCAATCTCTTCAGTTCTATTTTTGAGAATACTTATCAAACGTCGACCTAGAAGCTTTCTATGGAGGTTTCCAAGATCTTCTCTTATTTGTGACTGGCGACCAGATAGGTGTCTATTAAGTTCGTCCTCAGCTTTAACCAGAGAAGAGAGGACATACGATATATCCGGTTCTAGCATTCTCATTCTTTCAAGAACACTAACAGAGCCATCAGCTCTTACAATTATTTGATATGGTTCCCATCTAGCATCTGTGTTGAATAACTCAACACCTGCTGTAACCTCTAGATAAACAGTTGGTAAACCTGCTCTTTTATATCTTCCTTTTAAATTTTGATACAGTTCAACAGCTACAACAGCTTCGGATGCCATACCTTTACTAACAACAGATAATTATTTAAATGTTATTCTGCTTGTATTTTAGGTTTGTATCTTCTCATTAACAGTGAATTTCCGACTACAGAAAACGAACTGAAAGCCATTGCAGCCCCTGCAATTATCGGTGAGAGTAATAATCCAAAGAACGGATATAAGATTCCCGCAGCTATTGGTATCCCAACAATATTGTAAAAGAATGCCCAGAAAAGATTCTGTTTTATCTTGTTGACAGTGTATTTGCTTAGATCAATAGAGGTAACAACATCCCGCAAATCATTTTTAATCAGAACTATCTTACCTGTCTCAAGTGCAACATCTGTCCCAGAGCCTATAGCAATTCCCAAATCAGCCTGTGCCAACATGGGACTATCATTAATTCCGTCTCCAACTGCAGCGACTACAGCTCCCTTTTCTTGAAGTTCTTTCACTTTTTTGGCTTTATCTTCTGGCAACACCTGCGCCATAACATAATCGATTCCAACTTCTTTCGCGACAGCGTTTGCTGTCCTTTCATTATCACCAGTAATCATCCAAACATCTATTCCCATTTTTTTTAGAGTCGCGACAGCATCTTTTGAAAATTCCTTAAGCGTATCTGCAACTGCAATCAATCCAATAGCCTTTCCACCATAAGCTACGATAACAGTAGTCTTCCCTTCATTTTCCAGTCTTTCTACCTCCGATTCGAATTTACTAGTTTCTATATCATTATCCTTCATCAGAAGTTTATTTCCAACAAGAATTTGTTTATTCAGATAACCCACTTCGATTCCTTTCCCGGAAATTGTATGGTAAGTTTTTACATTTGGTACAGTTAGATTCTGATTTTTTGCTTTCTTTACTATAGATTCACCAATTGGATGTTCAGAACCAATTTCAGCAATCGAAGCCAATCTCAAAACCTCTTCTTCCTTCACATTCGATAACCTAACAACATCAGTAACAGATGGTTCGCCTTTAGTCAAAGTCCCCGTCTTGTCAAAAATTATCGCATTTATTTTTTTAGCAATTTCCAATGCTTCACCGCCTTTAATTAAAATCCCATTCTGTGCACCCAGTCCAGTTCCAACCAAAATAGCAGTCGGGGTAGCGATTCCCAATGCGCACGGGCACGCTATTATCAAAACCGTGATGAAAATTGTCAGTGCAAATATGATATTCTGTCCCAGAATGAACCATATCACTCCAGATAAGATGGCAATAGCAATGACGCTTGGAGTGAATACCGATGCGACTTTGTCAGCCAATCTTTGTATAGGGGCTTTACCAGTTTGCGCCTCTTGCACAATTTTTATTATCTGTTGGAGAACAGTGTCTTTACCGATTTTTGTGGCTTTGAATTTCAACAAGCCAGATTTGTTTATAGTCGCTCCAATTACCTCATCATCTTTCCTTTTTGTAATAGGCATAGATTCTCCAGTAATCATGCTTTCGTCAACAGACGACTCACCTTCAACCACAATACCGTCAACAGGGAACTTTTCGCCTGGCCTAACAACAACAATATCATCCACTTGAACGTTTTCAATTGGAATCTCGACTTCCTTCCCGTTTTTGATTATTCTTGCGGTTTTCGATTGCAGTCCCATTAGTTTTTTAATCGATTCGGACGCTTTACCTTTAGCTATCTCTTCCAAAAGCTTTCCGGACAGAACAAGAGTTATGATAATTACTGATGCGTCAAAATAAGTTTCTCCAGTAAAGGTTATCGGAAAGAATGTGACTAATATGCTATAAAGCCATGCAGCTGAAGTACCCGTAGCTATCAAAGTATCCATGTTCGCGCTTCTAGCTCTCAACCCATCCCACATGCCTTTGTAGAACCGCCATCCTGCATAGAACTGAACAGGTGTGGCAAGCAAGAACAAAATCAAATTATTGGATGGGAGTTTGTAAAAGAACGATAATACAACAACAGGAATGGCTATTAATGCGCTCAATATCACAAGCAACCTTAGTTTCTTGAATTCCCTTTCAGGTGCTTCGTAAGTTTTTAAGCAATTTTCACTGCAGAAATAAATGGTCTTACCATCTACATCTTTCTTAAAGAGAGCCTTCTTTTCATCGACATACATTCCGCAAACAGGATCGGTAGCCATGAATTCTAATTGGGTAACCTAAAATTAAACCTTTTTGCAAATTTTGCACAATCAGTGTTA
>CAZYBR010000032.1:4846-7989 GCA_964645905.1 uncultured archaeon | reverse complement strand
GACAGCGGCAGTCGCCATTGTCACGTCAACGTCTGCAGAAGTCTCCATGTCCGCTTTCATTCCCAATACCATAGTGCACTCGAAACCTTCATTGATCACAGCTTCGATGAGCTTTTCTGGCGCATACTGGTTTACGAAAACCTTTGCAATGGAGATCCTTCCGAATTTTCTTGCAATTCTCCTGACTTCTCCAAGGTCAATCATGAACTCCTTACGGAGCATGTTTGGACCGTCGACAAAAATGGCTACGTTACCATAGTCACTTGTATTTTCTCTCGTATGTTCTCTTCTTTGATACATTAAATCACTCCTTTGAATTATATTTTTCTGGATTACCAGCTGAATTCTTCGCTTTTGACAGAAGTCACAGTTCCGGTTAATTTCAGCTGTCCCTTTTCTAACTGAGCATTGGCTACCAAACTATTTAAATCTAACGAGCTTTGGCTCAAATATGCTATGCTTTTGAGCGAGCCGTCCTTGCCGTATCTTTCGATCGTGCCTGTCGGCACTGTCATGGACAGTTTAGGTTCGCTTATGCCTGTTAAAGAAAATCCTATAGGTATAACTTCAAACTCGAAACTTGTTGGCACGGATGAGCTGTATCTCTTCGAATCGATTTTCACGCTGTTCGCGCTTCCCCCGATCACTAGGCTGCCGAATTGCGTGTATTGGTAAGACCCAGTAAAGCCGTCTGCAGATGCAGAGCATCTTGTTTCTTCGCCTTCGACCTTAAATCCGCCGACTTTAACCAAGTTGCACACGCCCTCGAATGAAAATTGCGAACTTGATACTGAAAAGCTCTTTCCATACAATGCTGTCGTAGCCGTGGTCAACGATACCCCGAACGGCTCTGCCTGCTGCATGCTAGTAACCTTGCCTGTTTTCAAAGCGCTCAAAAATTTCGGGCCTGTGTTCGCATACACGGACAGTCCGATAATCCCGAGCACCAAGGCAAGGGCCAGGATAAGTTTGAAGTGACCGCCTTTACCGCTACCTTCTGACATAGAATTCTAATACATAATAAGGGATTTTATTTATTTAAAACAAGGCATAGTTTGATTTATTACTTTTGTCTAACACTGAACACAATGCTTTATATAAGCAGCTTTCAATTACTTAGTATGTCGCAGAGCGAGATATTGAAATATCTGAAAAAGTTCGGCAAAGGCACGATCAAGGATTTCATCAAGAACACGGGCAAAAGCCGAAATGCCATAGCTGTGAGCGTGATGAAGCTCAAGCGCCACAATGAGATAAAACGTGTCGGATGGCTTATAGTTTCTGGTATAAAGTTCGCCTTGTACAGCATGAACGACGGCAAATTGAAAGTCCTGTAATTCAAAAATTTATTTAAATGAGCTCCGCCTTAATCTGATTAGTCTAAGTGATAACATGCCAATATTCGGGGATTCAAACATAATCGGCACGATAGCATGGTTCGGGTTCTTCATAGTCATGATGTTCTTCTACCCTAAGCTAATGCTAATGCAGATGATGGGAAAGCTGGAAGGCACCGCAGTCATGCTCGAGGGGTATACCCAAAGGGCTAGGCAGATCGTGACTAGAAGGATAACAAAGGAACCTTCCAGCGAGCTGAAGGAAAAGATAGGAAACTTTATGGAATTTTTTGCAGTAGAGCCGGTCAACGTCGACCCTTATGGCATAATAAATAAGCTCAGCCACTTGGTGGAGCAAGTCGAAGGCAAATTCAAAGATTTCTCAAAGGAAGTCGCCCCGAGGATGTCCCCAGAAGAACAGGCGAGCCTTGTCGGCGGCATGTCGGGCGCTATAACACTGAACCAGATATCAAAGATCGTCAGGCACATTGTCGAGACTGTGAGAAAAACAAAGAGCTTGCAGTTGGCGCTGGTGCTCCAGATGCAGATGCCTTTCATCGAAAAAATAGCCAAGTCGATGCTCAACGGTACAGAAACAATGTCGAATGGCTGGCCGATGGGCGATTCTGCCGGACCCATGGTCGCAGCTAAATTGATCGGCGACTCGCGCGGAAAAGAAATCAGGGACACTATAATTGTCAGGAAAAAGATCCAAGGCAGGAATGTCGTTATACTGAAGGCTAAAGGTCCTGGAGGAAGACTAGGCAAAGAATGGGAAATTGTCGAGAAGGAGGTCAGGCGCGGAAAGATTGCAAAGATATTATCAATTGATGCCGCAGGGAAGCTTGAAGGCGAGACGACAGGAAGCCTGGCTGAAGGCGTCGGAATTGCGATGGGCAGCTTTTACAGGGCGTACATAGAAAATATTGCGACAGAGAAGAAAGTTCCGATAGAATCTATTGCGATAAAGATGGCCCCAGAGGAAGCGATAATGAACATGCCTCTTGACGTCTTGAAGGCTGTGCCTAGAGCTGTGCAGCTTGTAGAGCAGAATATCAAGAACACCAAAAAAAGTGGAAGCATTATTGTCCTAGGCGTTGGGAACACAAGCGGTGTCGGGAATGACAGGAAATCTATAGAGATTGCAGAGAAAAAAGCTAAGGAAATAGCGCAGATGATGAAAAGGCGCGAAGAACAGGAAAGGCCTAAAGCGTGGTTCAGATTCGGATTTTAAACTAGACTTTTAGATGGGCCCTTGTAACGGCTTAACTTTTCGGTATTGACTGAATAAAGTTCAGCTTTTCCATCAGCACTTCTTCTCCCATTGACTAAGTATCCGTCTGCTATTAGTATTCTAATTCCACCCTCAGCTGATTTTCGAGGATTTTCGGTATCGACATAAGAAAGACTCATTCGACTTGCAATTAATTCCAACCCCTTTGGAGAAGTTAATTCTTTAGCAATTGCTTTTAAAGCACGTATAGCTCTACTTGTATTATCTATTCCAACCACCTTTCAACTAATCAACTATCAAAAATAATGAAAAGATAAAGATAAAAGCTTAGGGCCGTCATGACCCTTTTGAATTTAAATGTCACAGCTGCGGCAAGTCTTTCTTCCGTTTCCCTTGGCTCTAGAAATAGCTTGTTTCACAATGTTTCCTACTTCCATGTCCAAAGCTTTGAGGAAATCTCCGCCTGCTCTCATCCCCTTTAGCTGGGATCTGACAGCAGATTTGACAACCAATGATGATGCCATTTGTAATTACACCTCCAATAATTGTAATTGGATTGCGATATTTAAATG
>CAZYBR010000032.1:0-4746 GCA_964645905.1 uncultured archaeon | reverse complement strand
TTATTTAAGTTTTATTTCTACATCCTTTCTATGAGGTATGTTCCTGATACGATAGTTAGAACACCCCTAAGCGGAATGGTGCATATAGAAGATATTGTAGATATAACTGGACAGCCGTATTTTGAAAGACAAAAACGCATGAAGCAAACAGGCTTAGTTTATACTGTATACCCAGGAGCAACACACACGCGTTACGAGCATGTTATTGATACTTTACATAATACCAGGAAAATAACAGATAAAAGTTTGAATGTAGGAAGAAATCTGACAAAAGCGGAGTTATCGATTTTGCAGATTTTAGCGGTGTTGCATGACATATCCCACGGTCCATATTCGCACCAAAGCGAGTTTGTCTTACAGCAGTATACTGGAAAAACCCATAATGATCTTTTCATGGATGTGTTAGACCAACATTTCAATAAAGCTATAGAAAAATGCGGATTTTCTTTGAAAGAGGTTGAAGCTGTTTACAGATCGCCGTTGTTTGAAATAATTAATGTGATACATGGCACTGACAAGCTGTCATACATAGCAAGCGACGGATTTCATGCACTTGGTGAAAAACTGGACTTGGAACCATTGTATACATGGAGTGCTTACAGCACCGAGACTGGATTTTGTATTAATGAAGAAGGTGTGCCCCAGCTGCGTAATTTCTTGGAGAAATGGTATCAGATGCATAATGATGTATATTGGCAGAAAACTATTTTGTCGAACTATACCCTATTGCATCGAGCCATGGTTATGCTCATAAAAGATGGTGTGGTCAAACTACCTGAACTAATGAGTATGACTGATGAAGAAGCGAATCGTGCCATTCTATCACATCCCCCAGCCGCTGCACTTTTGCAGAGAATATTTAATGGACCGAATTATTGGTACGAACCAATTGTAACGTTCAAAATACAAGGCCGTGAAACTAATGAGGTGAAAGAAAGGGGAAAGGTGTGGAAATCGTACCAGTAAATAAAGACCAAGCGTCTAAATTAAATGAAGTTGGAAACAACCACGCATTGACTGAAATCGAGAAGAAACTTTTCGCTATATTCGACTGCCAGATATTTATTTCAACTCTACCTCAACCAGAAAGAATGAAACCGAGGAATCCAAAAATTGTCTCTTCTGATAGAGACATTTCTCAACTGAGTGATCGCGACCCCCCATTTTTCGGGAGTTTAGAAAGCAAAGCTGATGCCATGTGGGTGGCCAGAATTATAGCTCCGTCAGAGGACAGAGAGAGATTGTCATCTTCTGCTGAAAAAATCGCTGGTGTTATATTAGACGAGATTAAAAAGAATTAATACTTTAAATCTCATCTACACTTTGTGACAGTAACATTGCTTAAATTTTGGGATAGCGATCAGGGAATTCCTGTAGAAGAATTCACCGATGAAGAAGTTCAAACCCTATCGCCTTTCGTCACAAATGTCGACAGCAATATATTCGCATGGAAAGTAAGCAGCGAACTGACTCCAGAACAAATCGGCGCATTGCTGTCGAGATACAGCAGGACCGCTTTCACCGGAAAGAAACTTTTCCTGAAGGAGTTCCTTCCCAACAAGGACAGGGGAAGAGAGTTCTTCGAAGCATGGCTTATAGATTACGGCGACGACTCCATCCAAGAAATGGCTGGTGGATTGCCTGTATCATGCGAATTCGTTTCCATGCTGGCTGCAAAAGAGCTTGAGGAAACAAGGCTTGGATCTTTCATTGAGAAATCTACGCGCTATGTGTCTTACGGCCAGACTCTTCCGAATGGAGAGTTCATGTTCTACAAGGATCCGGATATACTGAATTCCCATTATGGCGACCAGTATCTTTCGCTGATGAAAAGCCTGTTCGAATCTTATGTCAAGTACATGGACATGATGAGGAAATACATGAGCGAGCTGAATCCTTTCGAATCACAGGGGTTCAGGATAGGCGATGCCGTAGTAAAGGTTTCAGAGCTTACAAAAGAGATGGAGGAGAAATTTGGCGTGTCAGAGGCTGACTTGAAAAAGGCTTATGAGAATGCTGTGAAAGCAAACGCATTGGATTTGATGAGGGATTATCTTCCTGTGGCGACATTGACGCATGTCGGCATGAGCATGAACGCACGTTCCTATGAAAATCTCATCTTGAAATTATTATCGTCGCCTTTAGCTGAATCTAGATTTATTGGAAATAAAATTTTTAGTGAGTTGTATAAGATTGTCCCGTCACTCATCAAGCGGGTCCCGGAAAAACATGGAGTGGAATTTCAGAAGTTCTTGAAAACAAGAAATGAAAACACATTCAACTTGGTGGGCCGGATATTGAATGACGGTCAGCATGATCCTTCAGCAGTCGGTCTTGTAGAATATACGGGAAAGGATGCGGCAAATCCAGATGAAGCAGTCCAGATTATTCTGGCTGCAAACATACTCTACAAATTCGGGCGTGGTCACGCATTGAAACAATTGATTCAACATGTCACGCAGATGACTGCCGAAGAAAGAAAGAAAATAATTTCAAGCTATGTCGGAGACAGGACCAACCGCAGATACAGGCCTGGAAGGGCATTCGAAGGAATAGATTATACGTTTGATTTGAACGGAAGGATCGGAATATTCCGCGACATACAAAGGCATAGGATATGCACGCAAGAGAGGCAGAACTTTACTGTAAAGCTCGGCTACAACACCAGAAACGAATTCAAGCAGACCGGGATATCTGATGACTATGAAAGCAAGATGGCGGAAGTGATTGACTTGTTCAACAAGCTGCATCCCAAACTGCCTTACCAAGCACAATATGGTGTCACTTTCGGATTCAATACGAGATGGTATTACAAATTAAACGCAAGGCAATTGTTCCATCTGTGCGAGCTAAGAACTGTTCCAGGCGGCCATCCAGATTACAGGAAATTGGTGCAGGATATTTTTTATGCGGCAAAGAAAGTCCACCCGACTGTAACTGAGCATATGAAATTCATCAATTTGCAGGACAGGCCGTTGGGAAGATTAGAATCTGAAGTCAGGATTGCTGTAAAGAAGAAAGCTCTTGGCGTTAAAAATTAAGAGAAGCTTAAGTTAGGGGTCTCTCAAACCAAAATCAAAAGATATATATACTTGTTATTACTTTATAGTTACTATATGCCAAGTACAATTGCAACTCCAGATACATATGATCCAGCAGTACACCCGGGAATACTTTCCCGACATGAAATAACAGTTCCTATCAAAAAATCAGATATGTTTCAGAGAGGGTATACTCCGCAATATAGGGAAATTGATGAAGTTTCTAATGTTCCGCCTTCGGAAGCAGGATTTTCAGCGCTTGAAGGAGCGTTAGAAAGAATGCCTTATTTGGGGCATTTAGCCAAGGCGGTAGTGTTTTACCCTGTTGCTGATGGCGGTTTTAGCATGGAACCAAGAGGAGATGGTGTTATCGCCTTTGGAAAAAATATGAGAGTCGGAGGGCGTTTTTATCCGACTGACGAAAGTCTTCGTCCGTATCTTTATGTGAAAACCTATATTAGAGAGTGGTTAGAAAGGGACGGCAAAGAATGGAAACCTAGGGTAAAACCGCCATTGCCATTAATCGGTTTAGAAGTCCCACCTGAGTTTTCGCAAGATAGTTTCTATATGACGCTTTTCCACGAAGGGGCACACGGCATAGATGCTCGAGTATCGACTCCTGGCATTACCGCTAGTAACCATCCCATTTATAGTACATTTGCGCAAATTGCAGGTTGGCAACTGGGAGCAAACCCATATAGGGTTATGGCAGAGTTTGATGCGAAGAAGCGAAATAGTGGTTATCCGGAGGGTATCGTAACATGTGATGGCATCGAATCTCTCACACGCCAATTTGGTGAGAGGGTGGAGTGGCTTAATCCTAATTTTGATTGGGAAAAGGCTATGCCCCAGTATATGCAGGTATCTCCGGATAGATATGGTCGGGATAGATATCGTGTTGATTTGCCGCGGGATGGTCCTCATTCGTCACCACATGAGGCGCTTTTTGTATTTAAAGGGATGAGTCCTTTTGTGCCGCCTTATTTGAAAGTAGAGAGAGGATCGCCTCGGCATGAATTACTCTCTGATCCTCGTATCTGGGAGGTGTTTGCTCAAGCGTATGCTTTATACCTGACTAACCCGACTGTTTTAACCGGCGACGAAACAGCATATTTTGGCAAACTCCATGCCGGCTTAATGGATTTGGATTCTTCAGAAAGATTTCTGGGCGAGGTCGCAAGAAATCCTAAAATTTTATTAAAATAATTCACAAAAATATCATTCACATAGACGCACCTCAATACTCTGCCATAGCTATTAGCATTAGTAACATCCCATTCAAAGTAACATTCTTACCTTCAACCGATTAACACCAATTATTCATAACTATCCCAATCCTTTATCTTCAAATCATCCATCTTCAGCTTAGATATAGAATCCACAAAAAGCTTCGCATTCTGCACATTTGTAATCAGGGAAATAAAGTCAACAGAAGCTCGCCTTATCATGTAATCATTCTCAAGCTCCTCTTCCTCATAGCTCTTTGGGATATTAACGACGAAGTCTATTTTACGTTCTTTCAGATAAGTCAGTGCATTCGGCTCTTTTTTGTCAAGAGGCCAGTTTAACATCGTTGTTTTAATACCGTTCTGCTCCAAAAATTTTTGTGTCCCGCCAGTTGCATAAAGCTCGTAGCTCATTTCCTTTAGTTTCCTTACGCTCTCAAGCAAATCAGCCTTGTCTTTTACCGTCCCTGTTGACAATA
>CAZYBR010000031.1:2948-8095 GCA_964645905.1 uncultured archaeon | reverse complement strand
CAGCAGGCGCTGGATATGGATACACCAATCCTTACTGATGATGTGAAAGATTTCAGAAAGGTGCAAAAGTTGCAGATATTACCATTGCGATAGAATTTTTAGAAATCCCACGCGATATGTGGGAAATGTTCGGTAACCTGAGCGCCTGGGTGCGCCGGTCCCTCCGGGGTCACACGCCTTAAAATAATTATGGTCCTAACTATAGTTGTGATAGATTACAAACGGATGTGCGAAGAGGCACTACAATTGACCGATGGGTTGGAACTAGCTCCATTCAAACCACATAATATCGTTTTTGCTGGAATGGGAGGCTCAGGCATATCCGGGGATCTCGTTAAAGATATTGCAACCGATGTTGGAGTGCCTATAGGAGTTTCGAAGGATTATACCCTTCCGCCTTATGCAGATTCTGAGACTTTATTTGTATGCACAAGCTACTCGGGAAACACCGAAGAGACACTGACCCAATTCGTCGAAGCTTACAAGAGGGGATGTCGTATTGTAGCAATTACATCGGGGGGAAAGTTGCTGGAATGGTCACAAAGGCTCAATATACCTGTTGTGAAATTGCCAACTGGCTATCTGCCCAGAGATTCTCTGCCATACTTGTTTTTCAGCGTGACTGGCTGCATGGAAAAGATGGGAATTGGAAACTATGATGGAACAAGGGAATTTATGGAGTTGCTGCCCACTATAGATCTCCAACCAGTCAATAATATCGCTGATTCTGTGAAGGGTTCTCCCATCCTGACATTTTACGGTCCATCAAAATTCTCAGGAGTTCTGAAAAGGGTCAAGTCCCAAATAAATGAAAATGCAAAAATGATTGCAAGGGCTGAGGAACTTCCCGAACTGAACCATAATGAAGTGGTGGCATATGAGGTGCACGGCTATCCAGAGCTCCCTGTTATCTTTCTGCAAGACAGAGACGAAGGACGGGAAATGACAGAAAGGGTTAGATTTACAAGGAAAACAGTAGGAGGGAATACATATGACATATGGACGCATGGAAGTTCGATACTCGCCAAAGTAATGTCTTTGGTTTACCAAGGTGATCATCTTAGTTTCAAGCTTGCAGAAATCAGAGGAATTAATCGGGAACAAATTAAAACAATAGACGGAATCAAGAATGAATTGGAGCGCCTGAACACTGTAGCAACGTTGGAGAAAGAACTGGAGAGCATGAATTTATCTTCTTAGATAACCAACGCTATTCTCAAGATTTCTATGGACAGCCACGTTAAAGGTTACATATTCGCGATTCTCTCCTCGCTATTGATGACGTCAGCATTTGTTATAAGCTATATGGTTTTGCAGAAGGTCAGCGTAGCGACAATGACATTCTATTTCTTCGGCTTCGGCCTTGTCGGCGCATTAGTTGCTGTTATGATAACCGGAAAACTAGGCAAAGCAAAACATTTGCTGGCAAAACATTGGAAGGCTCTTTTTATTCTGGGGATGGTTGGCGGTACAACAGCTATTTTCTTTTTCTTTGCGCTAAAGCTAGTAGGGTCCTCTACTTTGGGATTTATGATGAGGTTCTCCACTGTGTTCACAGTGGCAATGGGTGTGATATACCTTAAAGAGGCTTTCAACAAAGGCGAGATGTTGGGAGCTGTCGTAATGATTATTGGTGCGCTTGTGATGACTTTCAAAGGCGGAGAGCACATAATAGCGGGGTTGTTTATAGCGTTGGGAATTTCGCTTGCGGTTTCGCTGGAACAATTTTTCATGAAGAATTATGTAAAGCGCATAGAGCCTATTGTACTCAACGCGCTCAGGCTTTTATTCACATTCCTTGTAGTGTCGGTGTACACGATGGCAAGAATGGATCTAGCTGTGCCTCCTTTGGATGTCCTGTTTCTGATATTTTTGGGCTCGGTATTGGCGGTCGTAATTGGATTTGTTTTCTATTTCAAAGCTCTGGAGATAGCCGAACTTTCAAAAGTGGCGACTATTCGTGCTATAGACCCGTTTGTAATTCTCATTTATTCGCTAATATTTCTCGGCAGTGTGCCCACAGGTTTGCAGTTGGCAGGCGGTGTGCTAGTTGGCGCAGGCGCATTGTTCCTGGTTGTCTCAAGACACAAACCGCAATTAATAGAAAGGCTATTGCCTAACTTTTAGATGATGCCATGAATCTAGAAAAAGAAGCTGCAAAAGAGATGGAAAGGATTGAGACTATAATGAAAGGGCTTGAAATGATTGATGACAAAGCAAATGGCCTGCTGAAGGTTTTGAACGCATACTACGAAGACTCGAAATCATTCTTCAAAAAGAAGCAATACCTGCAGGCTTTGGAAGCTGCTTTCATAGTGTGGGCTTATGTTGATGCTGGGCTGCACCTAAAGGTTTTTGAAGTTCCCAGTGAACTGAAGAAATTATTCACAATATAAGTAACCATTTAAAGTTTGTATCTAACACAAGATTATGAGCTATTTACAGCATTTTGGAAAAAATCTTAGACGAAGTGCTAGAGCAGAATTTCCTTGCATCGGGTCGGTTGAAGGCGTTGAAAGTGTTACAGCTCATTATCTTAACACATTATCGACTATATTTTCCGGTATTGGCGGTGGTATGCTTTTTGTCGCATGGGAACTCTTTGGAGAAAAAGCTTTCACCGACAATTGCCATTCATTAGATAATTCGAATCGTACTGTTTCCTACAGAACAAATCCTATAAAAGCTATTGCTTATGATGCCAAAAAGGCGGTTACACATGACTTCCCATTAATTGGAAGATCACTATTTTATGGCGCCCCAAAATATTTAATCGGAACGGGAGTCAGGGGCAGCTGGAATGAAAAGAAGGCTATGCTAAAAGATATTAGGGATAGTTTTTTTACCGGACTAACCGCAGAAATATTTGCATATGGCCCGGCTAGTGGCATTGTCAAATTGCTGATTCCTGTTGGAAAAGATTTAAACCGTTCAGATTGGGAATATTGGCTCTTATGGCCTACTGCATTAGTTGCTGGTTGGACAGTTGGAACCGCGGGCATTGCTTTGAAATTGGGTTTGGATGATTACATAAAAGAAAGGAAAATGACAAGCTCTATGCGATGATATATTGATAACATCTGATTAACTTCTAATAAAAGAATCCCAAATATATTAGAGGAAGATTTCATCACAGATACGCTGATTACAAAGCTCACGATGCAGGGTTTCAAGAGCTTCAATAGACGTGTCACTATACCTTTTTTGGCTGGGGTCAACGCAATCGCAGGTCCAAATGGTTCGGGTAAATGCGTGCGGGGAGATTCTTTAGTGCAGCTATCCAATGGGGAGAGAAAAGAGATAAAAGACATAGTAAATGCTGCTTTGGAAAAAGCTCAAATGGTCGAGGAAATCGATGATGGATTTATAGCAAGAGACAATCCTGAGAACGTTGAGATTCTAAGCATGGATACCAACACACTGCTGATAAGACCCAAAAAGGTTTTTGCATTCGTGAAAAGAAGATCCCCTAAATTCTTAGTAAGGATCAGAACCCGATCTGGAAAACAGGTTGAAGCGACGGCTTACCACCCACTTTTTACTTTTAGAAATGGTGAACTTGCATCTCTCAAAGCCGGTGAACTGAAGACTGGTTTGAAGATTGCGACTCCCAGATTACTTGACACCACTGATGAAATAAAGAAATTGGATATGTCAACTGTGTTCTCGTCTGACGACAAGTTGTATGTGCCATATTCTCCAGAATTGGACAACCTTATAAGATCTACTGCCGAAGAATTCGGCGGAATCAAAGAACTATCCAAGAAATGCGATGTGCCATATGCGATAATAAAATCGGTTTTTGACAAGCAGTCTATAAACATCTGTCATTTAATCAAAATACTTGGGAAGTCTGGAAAGGAATTTCCTCTGAAGAGCTTAAAATCGAAGACGCATTCTAAAACTCTCGCTGTTCCTCAAAATCTGACAGAGGAACTGGCAAGATTTCTTGGGTATATAATCTCCGACGGCACATCTCTAAGCTCCGCAAGCCAAGTAAGATTCGTGAATGAGGAGCAAACGCTTATAAACGATTTTTCCCAAATATCAAACTCTGTGTTTGGTTTATCTCCGTCTAATGAGAACTACAAACCTACTGTCACAGACAGTATCATATATTCCAAACCTCTACAAGTATTTCTAGCCAAAATCTTTGGGATTAAGATAGGTTATAAATCTGCGATTGTAGAAGTACCAGAACAGATTTTTACCGAACCTTCAAATATCAAATGTCATTTTCTCGCAGGCTTGCTCGAAGGCGACGGATATATACATGCAGGAGAGAAAGGAAGAAAACACCAATGCTACATGGAATACTCTACAGCGAGCAAGAATCTGGCAGAGCAAGTTTCTACATTGTTCCTGCAATTGGGCATAGTGAGCCTTGTAAAGGAGAAGAGGAAACATGCTACAAACACGCGACAAAAGAAAGATAAGACATACTATTCTGTGATGGTATATGGGATCAAAAATCTAAGAAAATTGGCGGAACTTATACCATTGAAGTCAAGAAAATTAGAGGAGCTTGAAAAGGCAACTAGTCTAAACAATAAACACGGTGATAATCTGGATGTCATCCCAGGCCATTGTCAATTGATAAGAGATTTGGTAAAAGAAGTCGGAATAAACTTAAAGAAAGCTAGAAAGCATTCCCCAAAACTTGCCGCTTATTATGAGAATAGGTGCGATGCCACAAGGCACGGACTCATAGAAGTCGTAGGATTTATAATAGAAAATTATAAAATTTCACGACATGCAGAGCAATTAATCAAGAAAATTCTGCTTTTATCCAGTTCGGACATATTCTGGGACGAGATTGTATCGATGGAAAAAATAAAATCAGACGAAGAATGGGTATACGACCTTTCAATAGAGAGTACGCATAATTTTATAGCAAACAATTTTATCGTGCATAATAGCAACATTTTGGATGCAGTTGCTTTTGTATTGGGAAGAACGTCCGCCAAGTCATTGCGTGCGGACAGGCTGCACGAGCTTATACATCATGGCGGTGGGGGCAGGAAACCTGCGGATTTTGCATCAGTCACTTTGACTTTTGACAATTCCAAGAAGGTGTTTCCCAATGTAGAAAATGACGAGCTGTCGATTGTCAGAAAAGTAAACCAAAAAGGAGTTACCTTGTACAA
>CAZYBR010000031.1:0-2938 GCA_964645905.1 uncultured archaeon | reverse complement strand
GAAGGGCGCGATTGTCTACAAGCTCAATGAAAGGACTGTGACAAGGGACAAGATAATCCAGACTCTGACTCCGGCGAGGGTGCATCCTGACGGACCGAACATAATCCTGCAGGGAAACGTCATGGAGATCATCGAGATGAATCCTGTCGAGAGAAGGGAAATTATAGACGACATATCCGGGATTGCAGACTACAATGACAAGAAGGAGAAGGCAGGGAAGGATATTTATGCGGTCGACCAGAAGCTGAAGGAGGCCGAGATAATTATTTCGCAGCGCTATGACATATTCAAAAAATTGGAAGAGGAAAGGAATGCGGCAATAAAATATCAGAATTTGCAAACGCAACTCAAAACGCTCAAAGGATCTCTCGCCAATAAAAAGGTGCAGACATTCCAGGAGCAGTTGGACAAGTTCGAAGAGAACGCTGCAGTAAAAACCGAATTGAGCGAGAAGCTCAACAAAGAGTTTGAAGAGGTCGAAGGCGAGCTTGACTCAAAGGAGACAGGCATAAGAGAAGTTGCGAGCAAGATAATCGATCTGTCAAAGAGGGTTGCGATTGAAAAGGAGATATCGGAATTGCGCTCGCGGTTGATGATCAAAAAGGACAAGATAGATTCCAACACACGGGAAATAGAAAGATTGAATGACCACACCGAGAAACTGCAGGTCTTCGAATCAAAGAAAGCGGAATTGTCCGGTGAGATGCCGAGAGCGGTCCAGAGCATATTAAGGATGAACCTGCGCGGCGTGCAGGGGGCGATAGCGAATTTGATTTCTGTACCGGAAAGATATCAGATAGCTCTGGAAGTTGCAGCGGGGCCGCACATGAACGACATAGTTGTAGACGACGAAAATGTTGCGTCTTACTGCATAGAATTCCTTAGAAGGGAGAGAATCGGGCGTGCTACTTTCTTGCCATTGACGAAGATCAAGCCAATGTTTTTCAGGGAAACAGAATTGCTAAGCAAGCATGGCGTGATTGGTGTGGCCAGCAAGCTCTTGAAATATGATACAAGGTTCATGACTGCAGTCGAATTTGTTTTTGGGAATACACTGATTGTCGAAAGCCTGGACTCCGCACGCGCCCTCGGAGTCGGAAGGATCAGGATGGTGACATTGGACGGCGACTTGATCGAAAGAAGCGGCGCGATGATCGGCGGGCATTATATCAAATCGCATGCGAAATTCGTGGAAGCATCTACTAAAAATGACATAGACAGCTATCTTGATTTGAGAAGAAGACTGAACGAAGAGACAGAATTTCTTAAGGAAGAAGTTGAAGAATTGGAAAAGAAACTGAAGAAACTGGCGATATCTGACGAAACAAAAGAATTCATCGACCTTGAACAATTGAGAATCGCGTCCGAACAGGAAGTCGACAAGTTAAGGGAGAAAAGGAAGAGGCTGAACGAGAGAAAATTGAATCTCGAAATTGAGATCAACAGGGTCAACATAGACAAGGCAAGGCTGGAGACAGAGCTGCAGAATGCGAAGAACGAATTGCAGCAATACGGGGATATAACATTTGTCGATGAGAAATTGGGTGTTCTTGAGAATTTAAAAATGAAAGCGGAAAAGGAGATCGGCTCTATCGGATTGGTCAACTTGAAGTCTGTAAACGAATTCGAGAAGTTCAAGAATGAATTTGACGGCTACAAGGAAAAATATGAAAAGATCCTCGAGGAAAAGAAAGCTGTATTGGATATGATGGCAAGGATCGAGGAAAAGAGGAAAGAAGTGTTCTTCGCGACGTTGAACGATGTCAAGAAAGAATTTGATAATATTTTTGTCGAGATGCTGAAAGGGAACGCCAGCCTCGAATTGGAAACGCCGGATAATATTGAAAGCGGACTGGTTATCAAAGCGAGCCCTAAAGGGAAAACTTTGTTGAATTTGGATGCAATGTCAGGCGGCGAGAAATCTTTGACTGCGTTGGCATTCCTGTTTGCAATCCAGTCGCACAAACCATCCCCATTCTACATATTGGATGAGATAGACGCGGCACTGGATAAAGCGAACAGCAAGATAATAGCTGACATGATCAAGGAACTGTCCAAGAGTGCACAGTTTATTTTAATCACGCACAATGATACGACAATCAGGGCAGCCGACCAAGTTTATGGCGTATCCATGATTGACGGTGAGAGCAAGATCATGTCGTTGGAGCTACCGAAGCAGTGATTGAATGAAAGAAGAACAGCCCGAAAATAAAAATTCTGATGAAGAAAATATTTTAAAAACTATTATTGAAAAGGAAAGCTGGGAGGATTTGATTTACTATATTGTAAATCTGGAACAGTTGAACCCATGGGATGTCAATCTTGTAAAGCTCACGGGAAGTTTCCTGAAGTTCATCAAGAACGTTGATGGCCTGGATTTCAGGATACCTGCGAAAGTCGTTTTTGTTGCGGCTATACTGCTCCGATTGAAAGCGGATTACTTGTCGTTCTTTGAAGAGGATGAGGAATCTGTCGATAAGATGTTAAAGGAAGACAAGCCGTTCGCAGAGCTTGGGATAGACCCTAATCTCGTGCAGCTCGGATATCCTGTCAGGAGATCTCCTAAAAGGCAGGTCACATTGGAAGAATTAATTGTCGCGTTAAGAAAGGCCATGGCTGTAAGGGAAAGGAAAGAAGAAAGAGTGCGGGTAGCACGAAGGCAGCTGGACATAGTCTCTGTTGAAGAAGAGGATATGACAGTAAGGACGGAAAAGATGCTGAAGGAAATAGACGGCCTCATGGAGAAGTTGCATAAAGACAAGATTGAATTCACGCAGATAGTCAAGGAATGGAAAAAAGATAATGTCATAAAGAAATTTGTTCCATTATTGCATCTAGAGATGGACGGAAAACTTGTAGGCGAGCAGGAAGACTGGTTCAAGGAAATAATGATAAGCAGGAAAGAAAAGTTAGTTGAGAAATCTAATGGGTGAGCTAT
>CAZYBR010000030.1:0-8343 GCA_964645905.1 uncultured archaeon | reverse complement strand
AAACGCAATTCATCTAGGCGGACTGAAGTCCGCAGATTTCTTGCTCACGAATTAATGATGTCAACCGGTCAAATAAGTGAAACTGTAGAAAATATTCTGCCTCGGCTATGCAAATACGATTTGGGCGAACTAACAGTTTATCATTTTGTGAACGAACAACACCATAAGCAACAAATAATAAAAGACGGATTTAAAACTTACTATCGATGGCAAGGTGTTCATTTTTCATATATTCCAAATCTCGCAACAGGAGGTTCATCTGAGTTATTACTGATTGCGAATATCGCACCAAAAAGAACATTCGACCTTGCGAGTGCGTCACAAGAGGAATCATGGTTGTTAGCACAATATATGATAAGTAAAAGACCTGGATTGGCAGCGTTGACAGAATTTTTCAGATCTGAAGAGTTCGATTCGTATATTGAAGAATCTGGAGGTGCCTATTTCACATCGCCTCGTGACGAACGTGGATTGGTCGTATTAAATTTCGATATAATTAAAAAAGTTCGAATCCCTACACCTAAAGAATTGGAAGATTTAACGAAAGTTCAATAAGATTTCTAACTTAAGACATTCTTCTTTGATATGAGAATTTTTTTGAACCAGGTTGCGATAAGCCCTCTTATCAGAAACCTCTCCTCATCTCTTCAATGGCCCAAACCAGACAGTTTCCCCATAAGGTCCTTGTAGACATCTGCTTTCTTTTCCTTGCTCAAAGCGAAAAGCCTCTTTTTCACCATCAGTTCTGAAATCGTGAATATGTAATTCGTCTTGATCACGCTGTCTTTGATGGCGCCTTCTTTCTTCGTCAAAGGTACACCTTTCATATCAAGGTTGCTGGTGATCCCTGCGACGACGATATTGCCTAGTTCTTCAAACAAGATGACAGCCGGTCTTGCCTTGATTTCAGGGCTATCGCCAAATTGTATGCTGGCCAAAACCACGTCTCCGGAATTAAGCATCTTCCCATGCCTCATCTTCCTTGTTGTCCCAGAGTTCTTGCATTTTTCGCTTTTGTATTTCGTGCAAAAATCTATCATACTGGTTTCTCTGCTTTGCGGATTTGTAGAGCCTGATCATTTTCTCCAGCAGTGTATTGTATGCCTGTTCTGGGTATTCCTTAGCCTTTTTCAGTTCCTGCACAATTCTCTTGTCCACTTGGATTGTGGTAGACCGGCTCATTATATATCACCTATAGCAGACTATAGAAGATTATGTATATAAATATTTCTATTCTTTCCAGAGCCTTCTGAAGACCACAGTGGCAGTTGATCTACCGATAACAACTGTGCTCTTGGCGTTGAAGAAACTGTCCAATGGCATTATAATTAATTTGATTTTCTTGGTTTAAGTTTTTACGACGGCGAACATGTGTAGGTGGGCTATAATTACCTACACGAAAAAAATCGGACAACACAGAAGCTTAAATATTTGACGGTATAATTTATTAGTAGTAACAAAAAATGCGGTATCAATGATCGGTTTAGACGAATTGGCTAATGAAATGTGGATTTTTACCGAGAATAGAGAACCGCCTTTAGTATTTCGCTTATCATCAGGTCGTATAAAAGATATCCATGCTTACACACAAGATCCTTCTCATCGTCAATTTATTTTATCTGTCTCTGATGCTTACGAAGCCGCCTATGCATTAATAACTGGGGTACAAGATGACTATACGAATCTGGCAAAAAGACAGCCTCTAGTAAAATCAGGAAAAATTTCTTATTATCTAATGTGTGATGTTCTTCGTGTAATTGGAGGTTATCTCCGACGCAATTTAATAGTGGCAGAAGAGTTGGTTAAGCATACGCCGCAAAGCGGGAGAAGTATTTTCTACAGTGGTTGGAGAGTAAATGGTAATGGTGAAATTGATTTAAGCAACGCCACCGGCTATTCTGTTCCTCTACTTATGAGAAGTGGAATAATGCCAAAAGGATGGGCGAAATTTTTAAATGTACCGGCAGACAGTTTACATCACTTTGACAAAAAGCATGGTATAAGACAGAAAGAAAGATTAGGTGCTGTTGCATGGGATATGGCACACCATGAGAAACCTACACTTTATACAGATTTAGACTTATTCTATGTACCAAATTCAATCATATTATTAGGTAGTAAGTTAGAAATAGGAAACCATGTTGAAGAATTTGAGCCTGTAACTGAAGTTTTTAAATTAGTTGGGGAAGACACAGTCTTCACACCATTAGACACAGGGCTTACGAAAGCCGCTTAATTTAACCATCGGTAAATGCAAGCCAATAAACTTCTAAAAAACAAATAAATTATATGAAAGTTCTCCTAGGCAAGGATGCAGAAAAACTCCTAAAAGGTTTACCTCTTGCTAAAAGCTTTTCGATAAATCAGTCTAAAGAACTAGCCAAAATAAAGAAATTTCCCGCAGTAATGAAATTAATATCTCCTCAAGCTGTACACAAAACTGAAATAGGCGGCGTGAAGATAGTCAACAACCTACAAGAAGCGCAAAACACTTTCAATAATTTCGTGAAATTAGCCAAATCAAAGAGAATGAAACCAACTGGAATACTAATTCAGGAATACGTCAAAGGAAGGGAATTCATCATAGGAATAAAAAAAGATCCTACTTTTGGTCATGTGATAATGTTTGGTGCTGGCGGCATTTTTGTCGAGTCGCTGAAGGATGTGACATTTAGGGTCTGCCCTATAACCAATGATGACGCTGAAAGCATGATAAAAGGTCTGAAGAATCAATGGATGATTGCCGGAACAAGAGGGGAAAAACCCGTCGATACAAAATTGTTAAAACAGATTTTGGTCAGAGTCTCTAGACTGCCGCAGGTGTATAAAAAACTAGAGGAGATGGACATCAATCCGCTAATAGCAAACAATAGGTATGTTAGAATAGTTGATGCCCGAGTTATACTATAATTACCTGACTGGTATTGGCACATCGTATTTCTGGACTAAACATTCGGCATTTTGTAATAGAACATCTGCACCTTCGTAATTTTTCATGCCCCTAAGAAGTTCAGCACGTTTTTTACTCAATTCAACATAATGTTCTATGGCAGTATAGAATGTATGGCTTACAAAAGGATCTTCTTTTACATCACCATTGAATAATTGATAAAATCTATCAACCAAATCTATTTCTTCTTCAGCTAAGGGTTGCCACCCTTCTATACCATGCTCTATTATTTTCATTGCCTGTAAAAAACCATGATTGGCAATTCTAAAGTTTTGATGCACTATGTGATTCCTGAATCTGGAAGAAATGTCAACCGGCGGTCTCTGCTTCAGTCCATATGCAAAGACGTTTCGTAATCCAATAAATAATTTTTTACTTGCTCTTGTGTAACTCTGTTATCGATGTAGCTGAATGCGAGATTGAGCATATCCAATGCATTATCTTCAGAAAGGCGTTCTGGGGTTTTATAATAAGTTGCGTGTGCCCTCATATAAGAAACTCTAGTTAATGGTTTTATTCGAGGTCTAACAGATGGCCGGTTTTCTGCGTGTATACCGGTAACCGATTGGACTACATCTTCGAATGCAGGTTTTTCTGCAAGCAAACTGGGAACAAATAGAGTAATTTCTCTTGCGGGTTTTCTGTTTCTTGGTTTAGTTGTCATATTACTGTTGTAAATGCCGCATTACATTTAAATAATTATCTTTTAGCAACGATTCTTTCTTTCGCAATCTTCAGTGCGGCATCCCTAGGCTTGACACGCTCTTTTCTAGCTCTCTCCAATACAATCCTCACGTTCTTTTTAATCCTCTTTTCCACTAGCTCGAACATTTTCTTTGGGTTTTTTCCTCGGTATTCTGCGTAACTGGAAATCACTCCGCCGGCATTAGCGACAAAATCAGGCACAACTAAAATCCCTTTCTTGTGCAGTATATCTTCCATCTCTGGTGTCGTTGGTATGTTAGCAGCCTCAACAACAATTTTCGCCTTAATCTTATTTACATTATCCTTAGTAATCACATCAGGCAAAGCCCCAGGAATCAGTATATCCACAGGCAGCTCGAAAATCTCTTTATTCGGCAAAACTTTCCCAGGCATGTAATTCACCACGCTGCCAGCCTTCTGTTTCACCTTATACAACTTTTGAACATCCAATCCGTTCTTATTGTAAATCACGCCTTTACTATCACTAACAGCTACAACCTTGGCACCAAAATCCGACAAATGCTGTGAAGCAAACGTCCCTACATTGCCAAAACCTTCTATCGCAACTGTGGCACCTTTGATATCCAAACCAATGTGTTTAGCGGCGACAACAGTGGCATGCGCCACGCCGAAACCAGTAGAGCCATACTCATGCGGGATACCGCATTTTCCGCCTTTCTTGCCGAATAATTTCATGCAAACATTTGCAGGCTTTCCAGTGCATGCTTTCCAGTCACCATTAGCTTCAAAGAACCACTGCATTTCTTGTTCTCCGGTATTGACATCTGGCCCTGCTATGTAAAGTTTCGGTACAATAGGTTTCAATGCTTTGGAAAAAGCTTGTATCAACGCTTTCTTTCTTCCAGGATTTTTTATGTCTTCAGGCGATGCTTTAATCCCAGCCTTGGCTCCCCCAAAAGGCAGTTCTGCAAGTGCATTCTTCCATGTCATCGTTCGGGCTAGCCGGAAAACTTCAGAAACATCAACAGTAGGAGTCATCCGGATACCACCCTTTCCAGGACCGCGGTTCAGCGAATCGATCACCAAGACGCCTTTCAATCCGATTTTCTTGTTATAAACTTCAATAACATATTCAGGACCATACTCATCTGAGAAATTCTCAAGTTCCATATAATTTATAATATTTCTGTATTAATCTTGCTTATGCTAATTAATTATGGCAACACAAACTCAATTATATTCGCCAAGAATTATAGGTGCAGACTTCCAAGAGAAGGGTATCCTATTGTAATCTCCAGTTATAGAGTAGATGCCGTCAACCCATGTCCGATGTAATAATAAATCTAGACATCTTTTGCTCATGCTGGGGGATACTTAACTTTAAGACGGTATGGAAAATTCGGAGTCTTCAATTTCTACATTCAATTTTATTTGCTTAAAAACAATTTCCATCTTCCCTAGATTGACTCCGTCTATAGCAATATCGGAAACAATTTTCCATATATCTAATGTGTCGTCTGATATCCAAAATTCAAAAACTTGTTCTTTCTCAGACTTTATATAGTAAACACCTTTATTGTCAATCTGAATTCTTTGTATAGAAATATCTCCACTCAAAACTTCTTCAAGGACTCTCAAAGGCTGTTCAACAAATGTGTTATACAAATCTTGCTCACAGTTAACTTGGTAGATATTCGCGACATATTCGCCTGAATAAGGATAGTTTTTAGATTGATTTATATATTTAACGTCTTTGTTGCATATGCCGATTGCAATCTGTCCGTTTATATTAAGTTCTTGTTTGACCAAATCTGGTCTTTTAACCCACATACTATATCCTACTTTTTCGGGGGTTTCTATTGTACCACCTCCTATGTTTATACCTGTAAAAGTCATTTCTGCTTCTGTAAAGTAAGTTTGTATGTTAGAATATTTAGCATGCAACATTTCAGTTATATTTTCTCTAGTTAAACAGCCGCTTAAGAAAATAAGAGAAATTAACAAAATTAGAGTGTAATGACGTTTCAACACATTTTTATTTAATTTTGAGTGTTAATAAATACATGACCAAGATTAAATATCCGTACGAATTCGACAAAAATAAAAGGATAATAGCAAAGAGCTATCGCAGAGGGAAATTTGTTTTCTATTTTCTAGGTTTGCTGATATCTTTAGGTACGGCATTGTTTATCCTATTCAGCGGGTTTAATATTTTTCTCCGGGATTTTGCCCTGCAATTTTCATTTTCAACTATTTTCTATGGTTTCCTGGTGCTACTGACATTTACCCTCACAGGGCTCCCGTTAGCACTTTATTCCAGTTTTGTCTATGACAGCAAGTTCAATCTTGTGAGATATAAAATCTCAGGCTGGTTCAAGGATTACCTAAAAGCCAGTCTGATTTCCTACATCCTTTCATTAATCGTGATATCAGTCCTTTATTTCTCGATCAGAACACTCTCTCCATGGTGGCTGTATGCGGGAATATTCTACATCATGTTCTCAGCAACCATGAACTACATCTATCCCTTCATTATAATCCCGTTCATGTGGAAAACCGAATCGTATAAAGACAAAGGAATGAAACATAAAATTCTAAAACTGTGCAGGAAATTAGGCGTGATGGATATAAAAAATGTTGTCGTCATCAAGGAAAGCGAAAAGTCTGTAAGGCCAAATGCAGTCTTCATGGGATTCGGCAACTCGAAAAGAATAGGGTTATTCGACACCTTACTCAATAGCTTCACAAAAGAAGAAGTAGAAACAGTAGTTGGCCACGAGATTGGTCATTATGTGAATAAGGATATATTGCGTGGTTTGATTCTGGAATCACTCTTGGTCTTTCCCGTACTATTTCTCGTCGACTATGCCGTTGCTGCATTTTCACCTACATTTGGCGTACAAGGTATATCCGATCTGGCGTCATTGCCTTTGATCGGCTTAATTTACGGAACTCTAGGATTTTTGCTAATGCCCCTTACAAATGCGTATTCAAGATGGAGAGAAGCGCAAGCAGACCAATTCGCGTTAATGCATGTTCAAAAGCCTCTGGCACAAGTTTCTACGGAAAAGAGACTTGCAGACTTACATCTCTCTGAATTAGAACCGCATCCGCTGATAGAGTTTTGGTTGTATATGCACCCTTCTACAATTAGAAGAATAAAAATGGCTGAAAACTGGAAGAAAAAATCTTACAAGAAGCAGTATTAATTTCTGGCAATATAACTATAACAAGAATTACATAATCTCAAATCTCTTTTATCTATAATTTGCAAAACATAATCATACCAATTATTAGTATCCATTCTAGACATAGGGCACAAATATCCTTTTTTTGTCTCTGTTGGTTTGTGATGAACTAGCCGAAAATTATGGCCTAATCCATGAATGGATTCTACTGCAATTCTCCTTGAAAGGAGACCTGTATCGGCTGGCAATCCGTAAGATTCTGGGTCAAGCCTATAAGTAGAAACAACAACACCCGGTTTTCCATCGTATGCGAATTCAAAAGCAAATTTATGCTGAGGTGAAACCAAATCAGATGCGACAATACCAACTATATGCTCGTTACTGTGAGAAATTTCTAGCAGCAAAACCTCTGCATTTAAAGGGCAATCTATTGCCATTTGGCCGGCTGTTTGCACATGTAATCTATCAAATACAGGATCAAACACATTTAATATCACTTCTCCTATTCTGGTTAGAGTCGTAACAGGTAAATTATATTCAACAGGCCTTATGGTCAGCGACCTATTCATGATTAGATTTGGTAACTAAAAAATAAAAGCATGTTGTAGGGTTGTCTTGAAAAAGATAATAAATCGTCTAATTATTAATTAATATGGTGAAAAACAAGCCCGTTATAAAATTAAACGAAGAATGGAAGACATGCCTTTCACCAGAAGAATATCGTATTCTGCGTGAAAAGGGAACTGAAACTTCGTTCACAGGAAAATACGTCCACAACAAGAAAAATGGCATGTACATTTGTGCAGGATGCGGAGCTAAATTATTCTCATCAGATAAAAAATACGATTCTGGCACAGGCTGGTCAAGCTTCTGGTCGCCAGCTTCCAAAGAAAGCGTGGAAATGAAACCTGATAACAAGTTATTGATGCGCAGAACTGAAGTATTGTGCAAGAAATGCGGTGGTCATCTGGGACATGTATTTGACGATGGTCCGCTACCTACAGGACAAAGATTTTGCATAAATTCAGCGGCTTTACATTTTAAGGAAAAGAAAAAGTAATTATATGAGAATCACTGTTCACAACGAGCCAAACACGAAAGAAGATGCTCTTCGACACGCTTTTATAAAATTACTCATGAGATTCCCGATAAAGCAAGTAAGATTTTCCGGCAAAAAGATTTCCTTAACCTTTTTCGGTCACGGAATTTCCGATAAAGTTATAAGCAAGAGGGAGCCCCATGTTGCAGAATGGAGCAGAAGGAGAAAAGAAATTTTTATCGATAAGAAAATTACAGACGAACATAGGAAAAAATCATTCAAAGCATTGTGCGTGCATGAAGTGATTGAAAAATATCTGGTTGAGAAATTCGGATTCAAGCTTGACGAAGAGGCGCATGTGGTTGCTACGCAGAAGGAAAAGGAGTATCTGAAGAGCATCGGTGGCAACTGGAGAAGCCATGAGCTAATAGTTTATTGGGATTGGCACAGACGCGGAGAACATTGAATAAGTGGTACATAATAATTACGCTTATCGCAAC
>CAZYBR010000029.1:0-9203 GCA_964645905.1 uncultured archaeon | reverse complement strand
GCGGAAAAGGTTATAGAACCGCAAATACATGACAAAGAATCACTGAGGGATAGGCTGTTGTCAAAAAGGGCTGATATAGAGAAGTCTTTTATAGAGTCGGCACTGTCAAAATACAATGAAATCAAATCCATTGCAAATGAGATAGAACGGAAGCTTGAGGCGTTTGACAATTTAGGCACAGGTGAAGAGAAGATAGACCCGCAGTTGCTTCAGGTTTTACTTGGAAACAAGAAAACTCTCTCGAAGAAATTGCACGAGATCTGTGGCATACTTAAGACGCCACTCGGAAACGACAAGAATTCTATCATCAATTATTTCAACAGTTCATATTCCATCCTCACCGATGCCATATCGAGTTCGATAGTCAACTACAAGAAAATCGAGTACCATTTCGACAAGGCAGTTGACCCTATCGTCAGAGATGTCAACTTAACAGTTCCTATCATGGAATCCCTCAAGAATGAGATAGCACATTTTCAAGCCAAGATTGGCGATATCGGTTCGGTCGAAAATCTAATTAACGCACTCGAATCAGCAATCTCGAATAAGTCTAGGTTGCAAAACGAAAAACTCAATGTTGATGAAAAACTGAAGGAACTGGAAAATGAAAAGGCATCTCTTGAGCACAAACTGGACGATGTAATTAATTCCAAAGCATACAAAGACTATTCTAAATTGATAAATAAAAGGGAAGAAGTGGCAAGAAAATTGCAAGAAAACAGATCTGCATTCATCAACTACATAGCGCCTTTGTATAAACCAATGAGAAAATTTCTGAAGCTTGCCGAAGCCGATGGGATCGTTTTTGAAAATCGGAAAGATCTAGAAAAATTTATCGAAGAGTCCGATCTAACTGAAGAGAACATGGCGTTGATTAAAGATACTGCCGTTAAAATGAACTCAATGATCGATAGATTGGAATTAAAGGAAGATTCTATTAAAAAGGCAGTGAGAAGAATGGAAGAAATTATATCTGGCAGTGTTCTTGATAATCTTTATCAAGAGAGACTTGGCATAACAGAATCTTTAAAGTTGACAGAAAACCAAATTTCCGCTAATGCACCGCATGAGAAATTTGACCTTGAAAACAGCATCGCCAGATTAAAATCATCCATGGTTTCAATCGAAAGTGAATTGCAGACAATGGGAAAAGAAATAACAGGCACTGAGAATAAGATAGCCCAATACCAGCAGATGGTGAAGCTCAAGTTCAGGGAGGTTCTTAATGAAGATGTCAAGGAGGTTGCACTTTAATAATATTCTTATTAAGCACGATTGAACCTTCGGTAGCTTTATATGCCAAGTTTCTATATAGTTAATTTTTAATAAATTCACAGAATGCAATATAGAAATATGGATCTGCGCAGATTGGTTATCTCAGTTGGCATCCCAGTAATAATCGGGCTTTTGGGATCGCTTGTCACCACGCCTTCTATAGGTACATGGTACGCAGAGTTGAACAAGCCACCATTCAACCCGCCGAAATGGATATTCGCTCCTGTATGGACTACATTATTCATATTGATGGGGATATCCCTCTATCTGGTCTGGCAAACTAAATCAAAGAAGAAAAGCAAAGCTCTGAATCTTTTCGGCATACAGCTCGGATTGAATCTTTTATGGTCTGTGCTGTTCTTCGGTTTGCACAAGCCGTTATACGCATTAATTGATATCACGGTTCTGTGGATAGTCATATTTGTAACAATGCTCGAGTTCCGCAAGTTTTCTAAAACAGCTTCACTGTTGTTTCTGCCTTACTTGGCTTGGGTGGCACTTGCCGCAGTGCTCAACTTTTCAATAGTTATGATGAATTGAATGAGCAATAATAAAACCAAGAAATGAAATTAAAAATTTACTCTTAATCCGGTTTTCTTATTTCTTCACTTATTTGATTATTCCAAGTTCTTCCGTGCACATTTCACATACCCATCTGTTATCCAGCCATTTCAGATTTTCAGAAAGTTCCTCACATTCTTCGCATGTTCCATATGCTTCTTGTCGTGTTTTTTCCAGCTCTTGTTGTCCTTGTCGTATTTCAACCTGCAGTAGTGTTAACATATCCGATTTTGACATGTATCTTCCAATCCCGCCGTTTTTTAGAAGCGGTATCATCCACTCTCGGTTTTTCCGTTCCAATCTAGTCCCCTGCATTTAATCACCCTCCAAATTTTCCTTAAATGCCCGACAAAACCATCGGACATGGTTCCTATGGAACTAAAAATTATATGGATTTTAGGCTTTTATGGCCTCGCTTTTAAATAAGTAATTTAATTTTGCTGAAGGTTAATTGAATTTCGTAGTGTTTCGTTTGTTTCAGTTGAAGTTCATTCAGTTTAATTAAGTTTTACAAAGTTTTTATAAAAGATATATATCATCCCTGCTATATTCTAATTAGGTGGCAAGCATGATATTCAACCGACGTGCTTATGTCGACATAAAGGAGGCTCCTCTAGAAATCAACAACGCATTGAAGGACGAATCAAAACGGAAAATAATTCGCTCGTTGAGAAGCGAAAAGAAATATCTAACTGTTATAGCGAGAGAAACAAACAATTCTGTAGCCAAGATAAAATACCATTTGAAAGAATTGCAGAGGTTGGGTATAGTTAATTCAATGGTTCTTACACGCGAAAAATTTTTTGTTCTAACCGAGCTTGGCAGATGGTGCCTGAGAGCAATCGACTTTTATTACCCGATAAGTTTTTGGTATGAATTAAAGAGCAAGTTCAAAAAGCAGGTTATAAAACCGTTTACCTCTAAAAAACGAAATGGTTCCAAAACAGAATCTACGGAATAAATCTACATATCCGAATTTGGAAAGGCTTCCGGAGTCTTTCTCACATTGTTAAATTTTATTTTATACAACAAGGCGAGTGAAATTAATGAAGCTGCAGAAACACTCGCTGCAATCCACGGCAGATAATTTTTCTGCTCTTTGACTTCGACTTTAAGTGTATGTTCATCAATGTCAACTATCTTGCCATCCGAGTATGCTGTAGCAACTATAGTGAATGTATCACTAGTTTCAGGAGCTGTGAAATTGAATGTCCTCTCTTTTATTTCACCTGGACTTATGAACACAACCTGCTTTTTACCATTCACGTCTAGCGTGTATACACGTTTTACTTCTGTAGATAGCCTCACTTTCACTTGGTATGTTTCGCCAACAATAACTTCATCTAGCAAGATAAGTTCGAGAGATAGTTCCTTTGATTTCTCTGTCCTGTTAGGTGATGCAATTTGTGAGCTAGATGGTTGTGGTGTTGAATATGGTGAGGGTATAAGATACGTTCCAGTAGTTTCGGCAGAAGTCGGTGTCGACGATCTCATGTGTGTTTCAGTTGAAGAAGGTGATGGAGTTGGTACAACAGATGGAGATAATGTAGTGACTGGATTTTGGGTTGGCACAGGTGTCGGTGTAGGACTAGGCGTTGTACTAGGTGATGGTGATAGGCTAGGAGACGGCAATGGGGAAGGCTGCGGAGAACTGATACCACCATAACCAAGTTCAAACTGCAATCTGTCAAACGCAACATTCCCACTCATACTTATTGTAATCACATTCGTCCCGCTCTTTAGCAGAGAAGTATTTATTTCAACGGATCTTTGGACCCATTGTGTCACATCCTTCGATTGTGGATATCCTACAGTAGTCCATTTCTGCATATCACCTACATTCCCGCCATTGACAGTGAGAGATGCGGATCCTTTTTTCTTAATGTCGTAAATTAATTGTGCATGGCTAATGCCTGAAGCGTCTTCTGATGGCAGATCGAAAGTCAATGTTTTTGAAGAAACTGGTGGATCACAACCAAAGAAATCACCACTGCAAAACGCCATTGATGAGTGCTTGTTGTATGCTTTCAGATTAGGCTGAGGAATAAGATTGGTGGTAATATCGATAGGCAATGATGAAATAATGCCTCCTACGAATGGGAGGTTGCCAACTAGATTTGAAATGCTGATCGGAGAACCGAATCTCTGGGTATCGCGTGTATCATACCCAACCCATCCTGTTTCAATTGGAATGTGATGAATGCCATTTTCCTTAGGATAAGCTCTTGTTTTCTCATATTTTAGAGGTCCGATTTTTACATCTTTCCATGGAAATTCTCTTACCTGTCCTTGGAAAGCGCCGCAATCCCCATCTTGAGGATGGTGGTCAGCCTGATAGGCAATGGATATAAGGTATACATAAACTTCATTCCACGGGACATTTACAGGGAACGAGTGAAAGTCTTCTTTAGCACCATCTTGATCCAAATCCACAAGCACATTAATCTTGTCCGGATAATATTCCAAACGCCATGCGTAAAGTTCGTCTTTTTCTTCGGGTAGTACGTTGATATTTCCCGGCGCCGTCATATCAGTTGTATCCCCGCCCATAGATTTGGTAATTCCAACAGTCTGAGACCAGCCTGTAATGCACGGAACATCATTCTCACCTATTATGATAAAATTAATAGAATCCTCGGCTGGACGGTGGCCCGAGCCTGGATTACCAATAAACTTGTCACCGGTGCTAGGTATTACTGTAAACTCTGCGCCTGTTACAATGTTTGTTGGTGCAATTGCAATTTCCCACCAATGGCCCGTAGTTACGAAATTACTTGTCCTAAATTCTACAACACCAGGATTATTGGCCGAAATTAACATTGGATTTCTTAATCTTGCACTAACAATTGATTCAAAATCTGTATGCATCACTCCAACTCCAGATCCGCCATCACCTCCAATAACAAATCTATTGATTTGAGTACCATTCTCCAAAGACGACGCGCTTCCGTGAATGTCTATATGATGGCCTTTACCTTTCGAAGCAGCAGCATTGTGTGCAGTATCGGCTCTCGCGTCCCACTTATTGGTATCCCACCATACAGTTGTAGCGGTTCCACCTTTGATTATCGCAGCATGATCGCCGGTGAAAACAAACTGTTCAATAAAATTATTTGCGAATGCAGAAGAGACAAAAAAAGCATGACACCTAGCAAGACGGGCATTGAAAGGCAAAACTTTTTATTATTAGCTGACATATCAGCATCACCTCTCAAACCCCGTATACAGCTCTGTACAATTAAGAATAAAAGGGTGTCATCTCACCCTACAGAAATCTCAACTTCTAGTTCGCCTTTTCCGCTCGCTTGTGCATCAGATGATCCCCTAGCATCTGATTGGACATTAGATTTCGTTTCCACACTGGAGCCCGACTTTGATTTTCCTTCTTTATGCTCTCTAGATTCCACTTCTATTTCTATGTCTGAAGAAACTTGTGTAGAACCCTTCACATCTATATCCGCATCCATGTCGACTGAGGTTATGAGTCCTGTTTCAGCTTCTACCCACACCTCGAAACTCTTTTCAAGTTCAAAGTCACCCGATACTTCTGCCTCCTTGCCTGTAACTACATAGAATGTTGTGTTGTCTTTTATCTCTGTTCTGACTTCAGACGCTCCGAATCCAAGTTTCTTTTGCACCATTACTTTAGCTTCTTCGGCTGTAAGATTGCCTTCAGTTGTCAACTTCATAGCAGAAAGTCCTCTTACTTTGATATTCAATCCTAGTGTAAGGTTGGATTCTTCTACAGCTTTAGCTGTTTCTTCGGCTCCTGTCTCTAATTCGACATTGCCTTTAGCTTTTGCATTCAATTTAATTTCCTGTATTTCAGCTGTCAACCTGAGATGTTCTTTGATTATAGCTTCGTGCTCTGCTTTTATCGCAGTCATTACTTCCTGTTTCTCTTTTGCCGTCATATTGCCCGATTCGAATTTTTCTAGAGCCCCGACTTTTATTTCCAGCCAAGCTTTCTGTCTAGCTTTCATCTGTTCGTTCCTCTCTTTCAGTAAGTCAAGTTTAGATTCTTCTTTGAAAGTAAAGAATGCCTTGACTTTAAACACCAAATCGTCGAAGGCTTCCCCCATTCTTTTTAACTTGATGCTGTTGGTGGAAGCGACTTGTGTTTGTGTAGACGCTTCAGCTGCGTTTGCTACCGGCATCAGCAATACCAGAGCAACCAGTATACTTGCGAGCCATTTCATTTATATCACCTCACCACTTCTATCAAATTCATCTCTGCACTCTTCGCAGATCAATTTACCATTTACAAATCGTAGATCGCTTGAGAACATTTCACAACTATCGCATTTTCCATATGACAACTCTTTTAACCTTCTTACCTCAACAGTCATTTCATGTGTCACTCTCATTTTCTCATCACCTCTTGTAAAGACTAAAGCATAATTGCCAGAAGCCTTATTTAAAAAGCAGAGAAGATTTAGGGTACCGACCCTAAAATATACAAAGCTTAAAATTAATGGTCGTATATAGATACAGTATGGAGGAAGAGATTAAACTGTCACGGGATTTGTTCAAGACAGTATCAACTGATACTAGGGTAGACATCCTAAAATTGTTGGACAATAGACAAATGACTGCATCAGAATTAGGGCGAGCCCTAAATAAGCATGTCACGACAATTACCGAACATCTTGACGTGTTAAAAAATTCTAATTTGGTAGAAAGAATAGAAAGGCCTGGCCATAAATGGATTTATTATAAATTGACATATAATGCAAGCCAAATTCTCCACCCCAAATTTTATTACAAATGGGCTGTTGTACTTTCAATATCGATATTGGCAATAGGTGTATTGGGTGCTCCTTTTGTAGACGCCAATCCTGGCGATCCTTTATATACGGTGGATAGATTCGTGGAGAAAGTCAGACTCGCGTTAGCAAATGACGAGGAAAAAGCAAAATTGCATCTGCAGTTTGCAGATGAGAGATTGAAGGAAGCGAAGGTTGTTGCAGAAAGAAATAAAACTAAATCTACAATAGAAACCACTATAAAAATTACGGGGGAGTACAAAAAGGAAATAGAAAGTACGAATGTTGAAATAGAGAAAGTCAAAGAAAGCGGCAAAAATGTAATTCCTTTACTTGAAGAAGTCGAAGAGTCCAGCTCAAAGCATATATCTATCTTGGAAAACATCCAGAAAAAACAGCCAGAAAGCAAGCCTGAAATAAAACCTATTTTGGAATATTCAAAAGAGAATCAGGCTAAAATAAAGGAGGATCTAATAGATATTAGTTCGAAGATTCAGCAAGAAACACCACGTTCTGCTTCATTACCAGAAGGAGAGTCGCGTGTTCCAATATTGGGTGGTGAATAATGCCGACAAGAAACCATATAATGAACATTACTGCAATTAATAGAAGATATAGAACTGAAGTTGGAAATATTTCCTGAGAAAACAGCTGAAGAAATAAATGGGTTTGGAAATCCGGCAGTGTATGAGAGGCGATTGAATGGTCCTGATAAATGTCAAGACGATACCAAACTCCAAGAGAGTCAAGATAAAAAAGCTGAGTGAGAACAGTTATTCCGTACGCTTGGACAAGCCTGCTACCGATGGGAAAGCAAATATCAGGCTGGTAGAAGTTCTTGCAGAGTATTTTGATGTACAAAAATCATCGGTCACGATAATCAAAGGTCATAAGAGTAAAGATAAGCTGATAGAAATAAGGTAAGCCCTCGATGTTATTACGACCATAATAAAACTAGGCTCTTACTGGCTGTTGTCGACCAATGAGCACTCAAAAGTTCTGGGTAGTTCGCGACAAAGAAAGTAGCACTAAAGTACTTAAGTACTAGAGTATTTAAAGTCCCACATCTGTAGATATAGTGTGGGGATATTGAAAGTTAGCATATCGGACGATCTTGAAAGAAGGTTTAGAGAATATGCTATGAAGCGATTTGGCTATTCTCGAGGTTCGTTAAGCACGGCAGCTGAGCAGCTCGTGTCGGATTTTGTCAGAAAGGAATCTACGAAAGAACAAATGAAGAAGATTGCAGAAAAAGAGGTGAAAAACCCCGTAGATGCTATAAAGGGACTGCTTTCCCACGTAAAAGTCAAGACTTCTGTCGAGCTGCAGCATGAAGCAAGCAGGTATCGGGCTAGGATGGCGATGCATGGTGTTAGTAGACGCAAACATATTCCTTGAAGTGCAGTTAGGAAGGGCACGAAGCAAAGAATGCGAAGAACTTCTCACGAAGATTATGAAAGGCGAGATAAAGGCATTCACAACAGATTTTTTACTAGATAGTGTGGCAATTGTCATGGAGGGAGAAGGTGCGAAACCATCAGCATTGAGAAAATTTCTAGAAAGCATGATGTTCTATGATGGACTGACAATTCACTCGCTCAGCATAACGGATAAAATAATAACCACAGCACTAATGGAAGATACGAAATTGGATTTTGATGATACGTCGGTATATTTCTCGATGAAGAGTCTTGGCATAGATGAAATTGTTTCATTCGATAGAGACTTCGATAAATTGCCTGGAATAAAAAGGATAGAGCCAGTAGATGTTTTGAAGAGGTATTGGAAAGAAACCTTTAACTAAAACAAGATTTTTATACAGGTTTACATCAAAAGCATTGCAGGAAATGATGTATTCAGTCCAAAGATAACAGAAATCCGAAGTTTGGAAGAGGTTTAAAGATTAGCTAATTTAAAATGTAACTTGCGTGAAATTCTTTTGTACAAATTCATCAATTTCTTTTATTAATCTTGGATTTAATGAAATGTGTTTTCCATATGATGTAATTTTAGCGAAAATGTTGCCTGCTTTAATCAACTCTTTTACAATATCATCAAGCTCAGAATAATTTTGTGGATTAGCACCTTTTCTAACGTTGGTAAAATCAGTGTGCTTTCCGCCTATGTATCTGTGTCTTTTCAGTTTATTCAATACCCAAGCTTTCAGTTGTTCAGTCATTATTCATTCTAATGAATATTCATAAATAAAAGCTTAACGTTTATAAATATGAACAATATAATATTAGGTATGACTAAAGACGAATCTTCATTTGTTCTGGTAATGGGTAACACACCATTTGTGCGTGTAATAGACTTTTTATTAGAAAATAGGCCCTTCGATTACTCAAAAACAGAAATAGCAAAAAATTCAGAGGTAGGATGGTCTACTTTACACGGGATATGGAAAGTATTGGAGAAAACTCAAATCGTTAAGCAAATGCGAACTGTCGGCAAGTCGCAGATGTACAGGTTAAATGAAGAAAATCCTGTTGTCAGAAAACTAATCGAATTGGATGCTAAAATAACTGAGATGTACGCTGATAAAATAGCCGAAGAAGAGCTGAGAGTTCCAGTACAAATTAAGCGTAGAAAGTGAGAGTT
>CAZYBR010000028.1:0-10585 GCA_964645905.1 uncultured archaeon | reverse complement strand
CCATAACCAAATATAGCTTATAAGGATTAAAACTTTTCTTAGTTTAAAAATGGGGTTTCTGATAAAGCAACTTATTACAACCTATTTTCTATATAGAACTTTTATGTCTATCTCAGTGCCGAGTTCAACACTTGCTCTAAGACCCGATCCGCATCAAAGTATGTTTCAGCCAGCTCCCGCGCAGCTCTACAGTGCCGTTCATAATCGGCGTTGATAGTGTCCATGGCATTAACAGCCTCGCCAAGCGTTGAGAATCGAAACATCCCCTCACTATTGTGCAGAAAAGAACTCGGTCCTGTGTTCTGGACGACGGCGGGCTTGCCACTAGCTAAATAACAAACTGTCCGATCGCTGACCCAAGCATTTTGCAACTTCATATTAGAAGGCTTAGCGCAACTGAACTCGCCTCGGGATTGCTGTATATATGACCTGTACATCTCTGGGGTACTGGTCACATCAGGAGAATGTCGGATCCTCCAGCCATTATTACTAAGAATTCGCATGTCCTCGGCATCACCATTGCCAAAAAAGGCTGCTAACTCCAGTACTTGCTCAGTTTTATTTGCCAACTTTGCATACTCCATGAATGAAACACGCTTGTTATTCTCGTAAAAGCTTTTGCCGTCTGTAACCCATTCATCACCCCACCAGTGGGAAACGGTGGTGAACGCTTCACAATGTGGATTGTAAATATAAGGCCATAAGTCAAGACAGACAGGCGGACGGATATGTATCCATGGTAGGCCACAATCTGGAAACAACGCAGAGGGGGTCCCTACGGTCTCCCCGATCGTAAAGTACACATCATGCTGTGGCACAGAAATCTGCCCCTTACTCATCCAAACCTGCAGAAGCCCAGGATCAATATCTATCAGAGCAGTGCGCTGAAAGTAGGAAAGCAGAGCCGGATCGATTTTGTAGTTGAAGTTTAATAGGAGATCGGCTTGTTGCATGACCTCTTCAGCCCTGGATTTCGTAATCCCAATGAATTCATAAGGGGCACTATAACCAGCTGTCCGCATATTGTTATCATACAGGATGAGCTTGTCGGTCAGTCCGTATCTTTCCATTCTCTCGACAAATTTAGCAATCCTACTACCATCTCGGTCTCGGTCACCACAACTGCCGAAATTTTCTAACCAGTAAACATCACATCCTAGCTGACGCAGACCATGTGCATATTGCATATACACCCAGAAATGTCCACCACCTTCGAGGTAGTTCGCAACATTGACGGGTGAGATTACTACTAAAGCTTTTGCCATTGTTGATTTCTCTATCGACATGATTGACGTATCTAAATAAAAAGACTAAAAAATTTAAACCTATTTACTAGTCGAGTTTCTGATAACATCTCTTATCGCAACAGCTAGAATCACTGCCTGAGTAACAAAGTGTCGAAGACGGATAAAATAAAAAAGTTAATTTTGGGCATTACCTAAATTAAACTGGAGATTCTGTAACTAACGGAAATAGGACGGTTATCTTTGGTTCGTCAGGTAATTTGTTTGCATCATAATGTTCTTGTGCAATATCCCTAAACATTCTATGGAGTTCTGCAGGTGATGAACTGATGATTTTCATAAGCCCGTTGTAGTCAGCTTCTGATGGTAGGACTGTATATGTAACACTTACACCTCTTCTCCCAAATTCGTCAGCTCTACCACTTCTTAAGCTATACGATATCAATGGAATGTTTTTAATTGTAATTCCATGCGTAGCGAAGACAGTTCCAAGGGGATAGTCCTCTTTGCATGGCCATCCATATCTTCCGTCTGCCTCTAGTTGCTTAAGAAATTCTTTTCCCCCTATCCAATGACGATCTCCAATACAAATCTTCTCGATTGGTCTGCCAACACGACTACGAGCTTCAGAAGTATATTTTGCAACGCCTTCATAATAATCTAAGCCAGTAGGTGGTCGTGATAATCCATGATTAATACTATGTCCGGTAACTGGAGTAAAGTCTACTACGACTAAATAGCTTCTTTGTATTATATCGTCCGGTCTCATATAGCATCCTCCTTTATATAGTATGCTAAAGGGGTATTTAAAGATATAGTATAGTCGTTACCGATAAGTAACAATAAAATAGGACACCGAAGATGGGGTGTCGAACCCACTGCCTCCACGTTTCAGTTTCTGATAAAACCACTTATCGCAACAGGGCGGGCTAAGCGACGCATCAGAACAAACTACAAAACTGCATACAGCAACGCACCTGTTGAACGAAGCCATACGCAAGGTTTTGAAAAGAAGGGATGTTGTGCAGAAAGGGTCGAATATAGCCCCAGAAAGACTGCGTTTTGATTTCAATCTTGATAGAAAATTAACCGATGACGAGATAAAAAAAATAGAGAAACTTGTTAATGAACAAATCAAGAAAGGTATTCCAGTTGTCAGGGAAGAGATGACATTCGAAGGAGCAAAAAGGAGGAAGGCACAAGCAGTGTTCGAGCAGAAGTATGATGAAAAAGTTTCTGTCTATTCCATAGGCGACTTTTCTATCGAAGTATGCGGAGGACCGCATGTGAAGAATACAAAAGAGGTTGGTAAGTTTAAGATAATAAAGGAAGAGGGCGTTGCGGCAGGTATAAGACGAATAAAAGCAATAGTAGAATAATGGTGGGAAATGAAAAAATGCCCCTTCTGCGATAGGAATACTCTAAAGCAGCATGAGGTACTTTATGAAGATGACATTAATTTAGTATTTTTCTCAAGCCAACCTGTAACTTTGGGACACACGCTGGTAATTCCTAAAAAGCATGTGAAATCTCTGTTTGCACTTGCTGACAAAGATATGGATAAACTATTCGAAACTGTCAAAAAAACAGCCAGAACAATCCATAAGGTTTTGAAACCTGCTGGGTTATATATAGGTACCAATTACGGAAGAGTAGCCGGACAAGTTATTGACCATCTGCATGTTCATGTCATCCCCAGATACAAAGGCGATTTCACATTCTTGCAAATAGTCGGTAAGAACCTGTCCCCATATGCGAGACCTTTAAAAGACGAAGAGCTTAAGATAGTTGACAAACTCAAGACAGCTCTAAGTTAATGAGTAGGAATAAATATTATAATTAGAGAGAATGCCGGAGATAGTTGATATAGCAAAGCTGTTCGCTTCTGGACAACTGAAGTTCAAAAAGGGTTCAATAGAATTCCTCACGCAGGATGTTATACTGGTTCCAGTCGACTGGGTAGTCACTATGCACAAGAAGTTAGAGAAAAGTAATTCAGAGAATTTCATTTATTATACAGCCAAGGAAATGGGTATTAGATGGTTCAAAGGGCTATATCAGAGTTATAAGATTTCGGCAGAAGATGTGATTAAATGGGGAATAAATACCCTAGGGGTAGCTGGGTGGGGAATAACGAGTGCACCAGAGATTAATCTCAAGGACAAAATTTGCACATTCATATTGGAAGAAGCAGCAGAATCGAAAGCATTTGGCAGGGTCGGGTATGCCACAGACCATTTTGTGAGAGGGTCATTTGCTAGTGGCGCAAAGGTTTTGTTCGGTGGAGAATGCGACGCTGTGGAATTGACTTGTATGTCAGAGGGTGCACCATTTTGCAAATTCTTGGCCCAGCCAACTGATCATTTCGATAAAAAAGACCCCCGTGTTGTCAGACAGTTAAAACCACCAAAAAACGTTACTATTATATAAATTTCTTTGCGGTAGATAATACATGAATATGGCTGACGATGATGAAGGTTTTAAAGACTCGAATAATTTGACGTTTCTTCGACTGCTTTCAGAAAGCGAAAGGGAAGATTGGCTTTCATTTTCAGACTGGGTACGACAGGCGGACTTGTATAGTGAGCGGGATGTTTTTCCTCAACTCCATCCACGACTAGGCAAGTCGTATAATTTAGAGAGATTCGAATCAGAAACAAGAGCAACGATAGAAGGTAAGAATGTGGCTAACTCGCCTCATGCAAAGTTGTTTCGTAAGATGAAAGAAAGATTTGAAAGGGAAAGTTTACACAGCGCTGATTTACAGCCTTTGGTTCTTTATATTTCATCTTTAAGGAGATATACCAAACCAGATCTTGTCATTCCTACATGGGAAGAATACGATGCTCTTTTACATGGTCTTTCCTCTTTCTTTCTGTTGTTCCCCTCTGCCCCAAGAGGCTATCATAAACAGGTTAGTGCTCTAGGCGCACTAGACCAATCTTTCAATAACTTGCGTGATATGCACGAAGATTTAACAGCCGGCATAAATTATTTTCCTTTACCATTGCTTGGAGAATTCAGAGTTAGACCAGAAGAATTGGTGAATCTTGTTGTCGATCCCGATAAGAGATTTGTTGGCATGATCCAATATTTATTAACATCTTTTGTGCCAGCTATAAAAACAAAGGCAGAACCAATGCTATCAACTCAGTGGCAAGAATCTGGTGAATGTCCATATTCGTGGCGACTTTTAATATCACATAATTTAAGGCGGTATGAGTGGGTTGAACGTTCGCTTGAGAGAGCATCGTATAATGGAAGAGAGTTTGGTCCAATTTACAGAACTATGATTAAAGAGGAACTAGTAGCTGGACAACTTCCAAAACCCCACTAAATTCTATCAGAAATGTAGCTTTCCTTTTTCTCCCGATATCTTCAACCCATCCTTAGTAAATTCTATCGGGAAAGTTCCTTTTGCATGGGCAGTTCTTCTCATTTTCCTAATTTCTACATTGTTATAAGCTGCCTCACCGATTCCAAGATAGTGCAACTTTATTATCCCGTCAGCCAAGAATTCTTCAAATCCAAATCTGCTCAAAGCTTTTACATCTGTCTCTGGTACTTCTGTAATTAGGAGGCTGACCAACCCAATACTTTTGAGGGTTTTCATATAAGCAAAAACCTCGGCTCTTATTTTTGTTATATCAAGTTCTCCAATTTTCCATCCCATCGTAGCTATCGACAAGCTATCAAGTACAAACCTTTTGGCGTTAATTTTTTTAATATGATTAACAGTTGCTATTGTCAGTTCTTTTATTCCAGTGGGCTCCAAAGAGACTAGAAGGAACTTTCCCGCCTTCATATATTTCTCGAATTCAACATCCCACCCGAATCTTGAAACATCTTGCAGGATTTCATCTTCCTTCTGCTCTAATGTTATGTATACACCATTTTCCCCTTTCCGTAGACCTTGTAAAAGATATTGCATACAAAATATAGTTTTGCCAGTACCCGATTGTCCTGCAACTAAATTAATGGAATTTTTAACAAACCCACCTTCGATTAGCTTATCCAGACCGGAGATCCCACTTTCTATTCTTTCCACAGGCATAATTATTAATGAATTTTTAAACTATTTACCCTTTTTAAGCTTGAATTCTATATCTGCTAGTTCTTTCAGGAGTTCACCATAAACCTCTCTCAGCACGTCCTCTGAAATTTCCTTCTTATAATATTTTTTCTGTAAATCTAGGATTACCGCTTTTATTTTTTTATGTCTCTCCCTAAGAAGTGAAAATTCTAAAGCTTTTGTGGAGAAAAAACTTATTACACTAGCTAAAATTAAAAGAGCACCGATTGAAAGGGAACCCAAAACATACTGTGGTGCAACCTCACCCGAGAAAATTCTAATCAAATAAGACAAGCCTATAAAATTCAGGCCCAATGCAAGTAAAAAAATGCTCAATGAAATATTTTTTTTCAAATCCATTTCTCTAGCAAAATAAAAAAGTGCATACGGAGCTGTTATAAATACGAAAAAATTCACGAAATTCACAATAACCGATAGTGCAAGCTGAGTGTCAGGGTTTACCATGCTTTTATTCAATTTGGTTTTTTTTCCTTTTTAAGCTGTTGATGTGCGTGTAGTGGTACATTATTTGAACTATTTACGTTTCTTGCTTAGCCTCACTTGAATTTCCGCCAGCTCTTTGAGTAGATTCGAATAAACAGCTTTTAGTTCATCCCCGTCCAATTCCTGTCTATAATATTTTTGCTTCAGATTCTTGATTACAGAATTTATTTCTACCTCCCGTTTTTTTTAAGATTAGATATTTCTATACCCTTTTCGTAAAATACCCAGATTAAACCAGTCGATAGAAAGACTGAACCGACAGCAATCAATATTAGTATAAGGGCGATGTACTTTTATCCAGCCATATTCTAAACAAATGTGAGAGGACAATCAAGTTAATGCCAAGCGCGAGAGTAAATAGATTTGCACCAATCCTTTTTGGGGTTCATTCTCTTTCCAAAATAGAAGATAGTGTATGTCGCGATTGTCAATCCTAGAAAAGCAAGAAGATTTACAATGTCGGCTATAACAAGGTTCATTACCATACTTCTAATTTGGTTTCCTAGTTTAAGTTTTTTGAAGAGCGCATGTCGCAGGAGGAGCTACCATTAGATTACATAAAGAACCAACTATTCCTGTTTCATTTGCGTCAATTAGCTTATCTTCGCCATACACGCTCGATATCGTTATTGTCGATGTGTCCAAGTTTCTGATAAAGCAACTTATCGCAACCCAATGACGCTGGAGTCAATCCGCCTAGATATCGATTCTTGCTATTCTAAAATGTCGTGCATCCAAACTTTTGTGGCGATGCACCATTTTATACCGTCAAACTACGCCCTTTTTATCCTTAAAATACAGTGCATCGGATATACCGGAGGCATGCACCAATGTTCGTTTACATTAACGATTATGGTTACAAGGCAAGTAAAAGAGACCAATTTCTTGTGGTCGAACATCCAAGTGGAGAAAAGGAAGAGTATCTGATAAGTGACTTGCATGCGGTATATTTTGCCGGCGAAGGCAGAATATCAAAAGCTATAATTCTAGAATTGACGCACAGAAATGTGGATATTTTGATGCTCTCTGAAAGAGGAAAACCAATGATATATGTGTATCCTACCAGTACAAAGCCAAAGATGTGGGATTTGTGGAAGCGCCAAACTCTTCTTGATCCAAGAAAGAAGGTTCTTCCGGTAAGAAGGTTTGTGTTGAAGGCGATAAGCGCCAAAGCAAAACTTTTAACAGAGCTTGCGAAGAGCAGGAAAATAACCAGCAAAGAAACCGCAACGGGGCTCATTAACTACCGGAACAGAATACGGGGCGTTGAAAACAAAGTAAAGGGAGTTAAACCAGAATGGTTCAAGGATTTCAGAAATGTGATGATGGGCTGGGAAGGATTTTCTGCGAAATTATATTTCGAGTCTTTGAAACATGTCATTCCCAAAGAGGTCGGCTATGAAGGTCTTAGAAGAAGAAGGCCGCCCGGAGACCTGTTCAATGCCGCAATTTCTTTCGGCTACAGCTATCTTAAGTATTTGGTTGAGAGGGAATTAATTTTCTTCGGCGCCAGCCCCTATTATGGAATACTGCACCAGGAGAATGACAAGGTATATCAGTTCCTTGTATTTGATTTGATGGAAGGGTTCAGACACTCTTTTGTCGACAGGATTGTCATAGGGCTGATTTCCAAGAAGATTTTGCAGAAAAGACATTCAAGGAAGTTTTCCAGTGGCGTTTATTTAAATAAATACGGACAGGGCACCCTGTCAAATGCGCTTTATAAGGAAAGAACAAAAGTTGATAAATTAATTTCTGGCGATATCAAATATTCGATAAAAGTAATAATAAATGAATCCATGATTCAATTCATAGTGATGATGTGTTACAGTGAAAATACAAATAGTCAGTGATTTGGGGCCGCCGCTTTTAGGCGGTGCAGAGACCTATGTGATGAATCTAGGCAAAGAGCTCGCCAAGAATGGAAACGATGTGCATTGGAATTTCGGACGAATACCTCCAGCGCCAAGCTATGAGAACATAGAGAACGTCAATTGCTATAGAAGCTGGCTGCCACTCGCCAAGTCCAACATAAGCTTTGCAAGATTATTCTATCCTTTACTCATGCTTCCAAACGTTCTGAAAACTTCTAAAAAGGCGGATGTGATTCAGTTCAATTCATTCTTAGCCGCCACTACTGGACGGTTTGCAGGCAAGATTGCAAGGAAGCCTCACTTGCTGATGGTGCACGAATTTTTCAGGGAACTATGGAAAATTGTCGGCAGGAATTTTATTGAAAGAAATCTTTATCCACATGTAGAGAAGTTCATAGCGAGGTCATCTTACCCGCAGATAATCTGCCCCAGCGAATATACAAAGAAAACATTGAAAAGTCTTGGTGTAGACGAAAATATAATAAATGTAATTTATCATGGAATTGAACATTCTATATTCCACACTGGATACGAGCCGACGATAAGAAACGAGTTCCCAAATAATCATATTATCGGCTGGGCTGGTAGAATAGGACTTTCGGTGACAAAAAATTTAACTACTCTTTTGGAATCGTTCAAAATAGTAAAAGAGCAGGTAAAAGATTCCATTCTGGTTTTTCAAGGATCCAATTTTGACAATTTAATTCCTGCAATAAAGAAATTAAATCTGGAACTGGACAAGGATGTAATTTACAGAGGCGAGACTTCCAAGGAAAAACTCCCTAACTTCTATTCTTCTTGCGATGTCTTTGCAATGCCTAGCTTATCGGAAGGTTTTGGATTCTCTGCTTTAGAATCGCAAGCATGCGGCACGCCCGTAGTGTGCTTTGACAGAGGAGCTTTGCCAGAGATTGTAAAAGACGGCGAAACAGGGATTGTGCAGAAAGATGCGGCTCCAGAGTCTTTGGCAGATGGAATAATCAAAATTTTAAATGACGAGGATTTGGGAAGCGAAATGCGGTTGAAAGGCCCGCAATGGGCACAGAATTTCACATGGGAGAAATCCGCAAACAAGCATCTAGAAGTGTACAACAAATGTCTTTAAAATCTTTCATTTTAAATTTCAAGTGATAGTGTGAACGTAACCAAATGCAGAATTTGCAACAACGAGAATCTCCAGAAATTCCTTTCTCTCGGAACCCAGCCTTTAGCGAACAGCTTTCTTAAAGAAGAACAATTGGACAGTGAAGAAGAAAAATTCCCTCTGGAACTTTGTTTCTGCGACAACTGCAAGCTTGTCATGCTGACTGCTATAATATCTCCAGAAAAAATGTTCAAAGATTATGTCTATGTGTCCTCGACAACGAAAACTTTCAAAGAACATTTCAAGCAGTTTGCACAGGAGTTTGTAAATATGATGAAATTAGATGAAAAATCATTAGTTGTGGATATAGGGAGCAATGATGGCGTTTTGCTGAAACCATTCCAAGAATCCGGTGTACGAGTAGTCGGTGTAGAACCAGCCACTAACGTGGCTAAAATAGCCGAGAGCAATGGCATAGAGACTATAAACGACTTCTTCAATGACACTGTTGTACAGAAGATTGTCAGCGAAAAGGGCAATGCCGATATGGTCACAGCGACGAACGTCTTCGCACACGTTCATGACATCTCCAGCCTTACAAAAAATGTTTATTCACTGCTGAAGGATGATGGAATATTTGTAATTGAAGTGCAGTATCTTGCTGACATGCTTCGAAAGATGACGTTTGATAACATATATCACGAGCATTTGTCCTATTTTACTGGAATCTCTCTCTCTAACTTCTTTTCAAAATTTGACATGGAAATTTTCAAGTTCAAGAAGGTTGAATCGCATGGAGGTTCATTGAGAGCATATATCAAAAAGAAAAATAACAATATATTTGAGATAGAAGAATCTGTGGCACAGTTAATTGATGAAGAGTCAAAACTCGGGGTCGAAAGCCTTGGCACATACGAAGAATTCGCCAAAAAGGTCCAAAGTGTGCGAACAGAATTGCTGGATTTCATGAGAAATATCAAAGGTCAGTCTAAAAAGATAGCCGCATATGGTGCTCCGGCAAAAGGAAACACTTTACTTAATTTCTGTGGAATTGGCAGGGAGTATATCGATTTTGTAATCGATGACAATCCTCTAAAGCAAGGATTATTTACTCCAGGAACAAAAATACCGGTTTTCGATTCGACAATGCTAGAAAAACAAAAACCAGAGTATATTTTGATACTTGCATGGAATTTTGCTAATGAAATTCTCGCTAAAAACCAAAAATACGTGGACCAAGGAGTCAAATTTATAATACCTTTGCCAAAACCGGCTATTGTTTGATACTCAATTTCTGTTGCAGTTCGTGCTCTTCTCTTGCCCATTCAATAAATCTGCTCACACCAGTTCGCAAATCGATTTTTGGATTATACCCAACCATGCTTCTAATCTTCGTCAGATCAGGGCATCTTCTTTTTGGATCTGCACTCATGTAAGTCTCGTTAGGACCTATTCTCTTTTCCAATTTTGCTCCATTACCGAAAATTTCTATGACAACACCGGCTAAATCCTCCATGCTTATTTCTCCAGATTCATTGCCTATATTGAAAACATGCCCGTTATGATCAGATAATAAGACTTTGAAGAATCCGGTAATCGCATCTGCGACATAACAGAATGTTCTTGTATTTCTTCCGTCCCCATAAACAGGTATAGACGAGCTTTTCAGGGCGTTTGCAACAAAATTCGGAATTACACGATAATCATCCAACCTCATTCCAGGTCCGTATATATTGAACGGTCTGACAATTTTGATCGGGAGGTTGAATGTTGAAAAATAAACCATGCACAAAGTCTCACCCAGTCT
>CAZYBR010000027.1:0-10758 GCA_964645905.1 uncultured archaeon | reverse complement strand
CGTATTTCATAGGTTGAAATGCATTCGTGCCCAGTCAAACTCAGTAAATCCTCTCATTACCTCAACTTTCTTCTAGATTCCTTAGTTAGTTGAACCACATCTATATTCTTATATTTTAGAATCTTTTTCATAGTTATCCACCATATTTAATCCAATAGTTTAAACAATATTTCTTTTATTTTGTCATGAACTTCCTTCCGTACTTTTCCTATTTTCATCCTAACTAACTTTTTGTTTATGCTCAGAACTCGATCGGTTTTTACTTTACTGTCTTTGATTAATTTTCCGCTTTCTAAATCTTTGTTTGAAATTAGAAACTCGTGTTGTTGTATTTTTAGATTGGTGGTCATTGGTACAACAACCACATCGTCTGATTTTTTATTATACTCGTCATTCGAGATTACTATAACTGGTCTGACTTTCGAACCCTTTAAATCGCTAAAAGGAAAGGATACCAAAACTAGATCTCTTTGACTAGTCATTTTTTATCCTTTAAATACTCATTCCAAATTTCATCTTCTTTATTATCCCATAGACTTTTCATAGTATGCTCTGATAATATTAGCAAATCTTTGAAATCGTCTTTAATATTTTTAACGAACTTATCTGGTTTTTCTAGCATAATCCGTTTTCCTTTCTTGACGAGAAGAAGCTCGTCACCTTTTCTGATTTTCAGTTCTCGTTGTATGCTGGTTGGGATTACAATCTGTCCTTTTTGCGAGACTCTTACCGTCTTCAGTTCTAGGTTTCTCATATACATTGTAAGAATTTTCTTACTTATAAAGATTTAGCTTCTTTCCAAAGGAAGGCGTATTTCATAGGCATGAACGCCTCCAAGTCACTTTGGTAAGAGCATCCTGTACATTGATAACCCACAACGACTTTTTTCTCGGCAAGGTTCTTCACTTCCAGCGGTTCTATCGTCGAGTGGCATATGGGACAATCGTCTATCTTCTGCAGTTTCACTGTCCTTTTCGTTTTGGCCCTTACTTCTATCTCAGGCATGCCCAGTGCTATCCTTTTCAATCGTATCGTAGATACGACATAATTCTTATCTTCCCTGCTTAGCCTTTTCAGAACCAGCCTGGACAGCTCTTCCTGTGAACTGATCTTCATATGCTGCGATAGAACCTGTCTTACTGTATTCTCCAGGAGTTCTTTGGAAGGAATCCTTTTGTCCATGATATTGTATGCACCTTTCATATAAAGTATGTTCAAGAAACTCTGAGAATATTAATTTCAATGATAAACCTATAATATGATTAAATGGTACGGGATACTTGGTATCATCCTAATCATTGCTTCACAAACAGCTTTATTTCTTGGAATCCATATACCTTTCCTCACATTTTCAGTTTGGCTCGGCTATATTTTGCTGATAGATTGCTTCGTCTACATTATCAAAAAGAATTCCTATCTGATGAACAAAAAATCGAAATTGGCTTTAATGACGTTAATGTCCGTTAATATGTGGTTCATATTCGAAATCTTCAACACATATTCCAAATTCCAAGGATGGTACTATGTAAACTTGAGCGGGGATCCTCTATTCACATTCGTGAGAATTTCGTTGGCGTTCGCGACTATTATACCTGCTGTTTTGGAAACATCGGATCTTCTAGGAAGTTTGCATCTATTCAGAAAGATCCGGCCAAGGCTAAACATCCCGGTAAATGGCGCCATTGTAAGCACACTGTTTGCAATGGGAATAATATTCATGCTTTTGCCGTTCGTGATACAGACGCCGTGGATATGGCTTTTTGTATGGCTCGGGTTTATTATACTGGTTGACCCCGTTCTGTATTTTTTCCATGTAGAAAAATCTATTCTATACCAGTTACAGCAACGAAAATTCAATATTATTCTATCTGTAGCAGCCGCTGGATATATATGCGGTTTTCTCTGGGAGTTCTGGAATTATTGGTCATATACAAAATGGTACTATTCGGTACCAATATTAGAAAATATAAAAATATTTGAAATACCTGTTGTCGGGTTTCTGGCATACGGCCCCTTTGCTCTAGAGCTTTATGTCATGTACGAATTCATGAAACTACTGCTTTCTAAAAAATTGTTAGGAAAGTTTTCCTTCAGGCATAGGGCTTTTTAGAATCAAAGCTTAGATCGTCTTGATCGATCATATAAATCTTGAGCCGCACCAGCTACACTTCCCAGATATGCACCAGACATTCCAGATGTATAGGTAGGATGCTGTGTCATTATTTCCTTTGCGCCATCAGGATCAAAAAAGGCAAAGGCGGCTGGTGCAGCTGTCATACAAATGATGCCAAACTTCTCTAGTCTGGGTAACCACCTGTCATTGAAACCGGGAATAGCTTTATTAAGCCATTTCGCTCTCCCAACGGCTTGGAGACCCCTTACTACAGCCTACATACCGATAGCTCCTAAACCAAAATTACTGAACATGTCCCTATCCTGCAAATACTGCGGCATATGACCCATTACAGCATCAGACAACCAATCAACAATGGGATAAAACGGTTTAATTGGCTCTGGCATTTTTCCACCTTTAATTACTGCTCAACAGTAAAGTATTTAAACTAACGAGTCGATACTTTTCCTCCTACAACAGAGATATACTGCCGCCTTTCTTGACGGTTCATCATTTAACTTAAATCTACCCTACAATTATTTATAGCTGACTGCCCAGGTCGCCTAATCCGGTATGGCACAAGCCTGGAACAACATATGGAAAGCTTGCGAGCGCAAGCTCTTGCGAGTTCAAATCTCGCCCTGGGCGCTTAATAAATTTACTTACTATCAATAATTATGAAAATCCTTGTCGCGGCGCCGGAATATTTTCCAGATGAAATTCTGGCAGAACTAAAAGATATAGCAGATGTGGATTCTAAAAAATTATCCCGCAAGGAATTATTGGGCGTGATAGGGAATTATGATGCTGTATTGGCGCGCGTCGATGTAAAATTCGATGAAGAGCTGCTGTCAAAAGCCGCAAAACTGAAAGTCATAGGAAGCGGAACCGAAGGTCTCGACCATATAGATGTCAAATATGCAGATTCACGCGGAATAAAAATATTCAACCTGGCAGGCGCACATACAATCCCGGCGGCAGAGTATACATTCTCACTGATAGCCGCCCTTGCAAGGAAGATACCATGGGGATATGAGTCGCTTAAGAACGGAAAATGGGAAAGGAGCAGCTTCTTCGGCATGGAACTTGAAGGCAAGACGCTCGGCACCATAGGATTCGGGAAAATAGGAAGCAGGGTTGCGAAATATGCAAAAAGTTTCGGCATGGATATACTGACTTACGACCCGTACATTAACCAAAAATCAGCGGATGATATCGGAGTAAAGGTGACGACATTGGACGATGTCCTCAAAAATTCTGATATAATAACGGTTCATGCATTCCTGTCGCCTGAAACCAGGAAGATGATAAATTCAGAAACCCTTTCCAAGATGAAGAATACGGCAATCTTAGTAAACACCGCACGCGGAGAAATAGTCGACAATGATGCTCTGATAGATGCGTTAAGAAACTGTAAAATAGCAGGGGCGGCACTGGATGTTTTCGATGAAGAGCCGCTTACGCCAGATTCCAAAATAATACAATATGCGAATGAAAACCAGAATTTGCTGATAACTCCGCATATAGCGGCATCGACAAAAGAAGCTGTAGAAAAGGCTGCAAGAGAGACTGTAAAAAATGTAAAGGAATTTCTAACTAATCTGTCAAAGCTCTGATGATATCGCACCTTGATATTATCCCGACCAATCTGCCACTTTTGACTACAGGCAGTCTTTCTATCTGATTTTTGTCCAAAATATTGGCAGCTTCCAGAATGCTTTCTTCCGGCTTGATCGATATAACATCCCTGGCCATAAAGTCCTTTACATTCACTCGGGCGAGCTTTTCAAGCCTTTTCTTGACTCCGAGCTGGTCTTTTATCAGCGCGAGAAGCACAACGCTCAGGATATGCGGTTCTGCCATAAGCGCCGAGCCCCCCGTGACATCGAGCTTGATAAACTTGATCATGTCCGCCTCTGTTATTATCCCCATGAGCTTTCTATTTTTCAGCACAGGGGCGCCGGATATATGGTGCCTGGCCAGTATGTGCGCGGCTTTGAATATGGAGTCCGAAGGTTTGACACAAAACACCTTCTTTTTCATATAGTCCTTCACAAGTTTCATTATTAATTTATAAAGTTTGCTGAATTTATGTGTATGCGGTGATGGCAGAACATACGCGCGTGTTCAATGCCAACACGGCAATAGAAACCTTCACTTGGTTAACCGCCTTATACCATTGACAGTTTATGAGTTCCAGCCAACCGATCAAATTAACCTATCTGACAATAGAGCCGACGTCTATTTCCTTTTCAGGCTTCAATAATACAACATTTCCATTATTATCATCGGCGGCTAAAATCATGCATTCGCTTTCAATCCCCAGGAATTTTCTCCTTTCCAAGTTCATGACAAAAATGAATTTCCTATCAATCAGATCTTCAGGCTTGTAATAATCCTTAATGCCGGACATCGCTGTTCTCTTCTCGTCTCCAAAGTCGACTGTCAGTTTGTACATTGTTCTAGAGCCTTCGGGCTCTTCGACATTGATTATTTTACCGACTCGGATATCCAGCTTCTTGAAATCTTCAAATGGCACATCCATAAAATCACTCTATAATTAATCCGCCCATGAAGTTCTGTATGAAAACTATTTTATTTTTAAATAACATCTTTTCTATTCCTTTAAAATCCGTTATACCACCATCGACTTTCATATTGTATTCGTAATCACCTTCCTTGAATTTTTCAGGTCCTCTAAATGGTTTATTTTCGTCGATTCTACTCATTGCCTTTTGTAGAAATCCGAAAGTTTTCTTTGCAAATTCCCTATCATTATGAAATGATTTAACCATACCGCCATCATAAGACATGTTCCATACAGGTTTTCCATTGAATCTTACAACCTCTTGACCCGGTGCACGGAAAAATCCGCAATAACTGTCCCTATACCCCCAATCACCTTCTTTGAATTCCAATTCGTCAAAATTTGGGCGTTGCGGTGTCGCATTATTATTTTGACCGGAAGCATATGTGCGAGTCTTGGCATTGACTAAGAAATCTGCCAGCTTTTTTAAATCGATATTCATAATGAAACTTACTATACCAAAGTTTATAAAAATGTCATCATAGGTATCAACATGGACAAAAGGATTATTCTTTGTGTCGATTTGGATGCATTTTATCCTTCTATTGAACAGCGGGAGCATCCGGAATTTAAAGGAAAGCCTGTCATCGTGGGAGCAGATCCGAAGGAAGGTCAAGGAAGAGGTGTAGTGGCAAGTTCATCATACGAAGCACGTGAATTCGGCGTAAGGTCAGCGATGCCGATATCAAAAGCATGGGGATTGTGTCCTCAAGGAATCTACGTCAGACCGAATTTTGAGCTGTATGCAAAAGCGTCGCATGAAATAATGTCGATAATCCGGAAATATTCCGAAAGATTCCAGCAGCTGAGCATAGACGAAGCCTTTTTGGACATAACCGATAAAGCAGCTGATTTTGAAGAGGCTGGGAAGCTGGCTGATAAAATAAAAAATGATATCCTTGCTAATCAGAAGGTCACATGCTCTGCCGGCATAGGACCGAACAAACTGATTGCAAAGATAGCTTCAGGCCACAAGAAACCTTATGGAACAACTCTGGTAAAGCCTGAAGATGTTGCAAGATTTCTGAATCCGTTGAATGTTAGAAAATTAATCGGGATTGGACCAAAGACTGCGGCAGTTTTGAAAGAGATGGGAATAGAAACTGTTGAAGAATTGAGTAGGTTTGATGCTGGGAAACTGGTACAAATCTTCGGTTCATTTGGGAAAAGAATGCATGAAATGTCATTGGGTGTTGATGAAGACGAGGTTAGCGAGGATTACGAGATTAAATCGATTGGCAGGGAAGTCACGTTTGAAAATGATGTTGATAAGCCGGATATTGTTTTTGGGGCTGTGAACGAGCTTGTTGATAGCTTTAATGAAGATGTAATTGCCTCTGGCGCACAATTCAAGACTGTCAACATTAAAATCAGATTCGAAAATTTCGAGACGCATACACGTGCAAAAACTCTCGAATTTTATACAGATGACAAAGAAATTATAAAAACCACCGCAAAAGAATTGATGCAGCCGTTCCTGAATGCAGGAAGAAAAGTTAGATTAATCGGTGTCAGAGTCTCTGGATTGAAAATTGGTGAGAAGCAAACGACATTGAAGGACGCTTGAAACATTCAATATGATTAGTTCTGTCGGAAATTGACGAACTATTAACAACTTTCTTTTAGTATTACGGAAAGGATTTTTATAATGGAGCCATTCTACGCGCTCTTTTGCCCTCAAATTGCCTGCAGTATAAGAGAACTTTTAGCGAACTTATAAAGATTATCAACTACAATTAATCTTGGTCGCTTCGGCCATTGATCATATGACGACTGTAATAAAACTAAGTGGCAACACTACAGATTCTGTAGAAAAACTGAGAGACGTTGTGCTCCAGATCAGAGAGTCTAAGGACAATATAATTTTCATGGTCTCTGGCTCTCCCGAAACAAGAAGACGTATAGTTGAATCACCTGATAATGGGAGGTTGGACCCTGAAGAGCTTTTCCGAAATTTCGAAGAGTCTTATCAAGAGCTTGGCCAACCTGCCATTTTGCGAGGCTTCAGAGATGTCATATACCTCGCGACTGAGAAAATGAATTCTCTCGGGGATTTAAGAAATGGTCAGGAGCTTGTTTCACTTTATGCGTATGGTGAAGAGATACCTGCAATGGTATTGTACCATATGTTGCGAGAATCTAGCAGGAGTGCAATATACATGGGGCCAGAACCAAAATTTCCTATACAAGTCAGAGGAGATGTACGAAATGCGTCGATAGACGATATAACAATCACCGAAGAGATGAAAAAGGGCCTGATTATTTTACCAGCTGCATGCGGCTGGGATAATAGAGATCCAAAATATCATACCAAATTATTCGACAGAGGTGGAGGCGATGTAGCGGCATCGGCAGTCGCGAAAAAAATCGGAGCGAATCAATTATTGTTTGTTACAGACATGGGTGTCAGGGAAGCGCCTTACCAAGACGCGAAAATCGTGAAAGAAGTCGACCTGGAGGAGGCAGAAGCAGGTGCGTACTTCAACGTAGGAGTGTCAAACCCCCGAGCCATCCAATTATGGAATGATGAATGCTATTTGACATCAATATACATGGCAGATGCAAAGCACATGATGAACGGTACTAGGGTAGTGAGAGAGACTGATGACAAGAGACCTGTGAAATTTGTGGCGTCAAGAAATATAGAAGAATTCAGAATCACAGAATACAAGCCTGGGTCAATCATAGAACTGTTGCAAAAAATATCCAAGGCGGGCCTGTCTTATTTCTATGAAGGGGGCCCAGGAAGATTGAGACTGTACGTACCTGATTCGAACAGCAGGACTGTAAAGAGGATAATAAGCGGGCCGGACAAGCATGTCACACTTGCATCTGGAGAACATGGAGAACTTTCTTATGTAGGGGCAGTGGGATCGATGAAAAAAGTACCGGGCGTGATGGGAAGATACGGACGGGTCCTTGCAAACGAGGGAATAAACATCATAGCATCATACGATCCGAATGAAAATTCTCTTGGAACGATAATAAGCCGCAAAGACGGACCTCGCGCAACTATGGCAGCGTATAGGGAATTTCTTCAACAGTAAACTAATGCTCGATCTTTTGGAATAGGTATTCGCCTTTTTTGATCTTTCCCGCAAATCTCCCGAATTTACAATTCTTCAATTTACCTGGCTTGATTCCCAGTTGCTGGTCTATTTTCTCAGATGCATCTGGCAGGAATGGAGAAATAAGGATGGAAATTATCCTGCATGATTCCAGCAAATTATACAATACATTGGAAAGCTCTTTTCCTTTCAATTTCCACGGCTCGTTTTCATTCACATATTTGTTCGTAGTCCTGACGAACTTCCAAATTTCTTCCAGCGCTTCATTTAATTTATAGTTTTCCATCAATTCTTTGATATTATCCAGATTCAGTCTCTTATCCAATTCGGGTTTCCCTTCAATCTTCCCACCGAATTTTTCTGCAAGACTCAAAACTCTGTATATTAAATTTCCCAAGTCACCAACTAATTCACCATTAATCCTTTTAATTAAAGCATCTTCAGAAAAATCTCCGTCATCAGCTACAGTAATCTCCTTGATCAAAAAATACCTGACTGCATCTACTGGATATTTCTCAAACAGCTTGAACGGGTCAACAACATTCCCTAAAGATTTACTCATTTTCTGTCCACCGACTGTTATGTAGCCGTGGACCAAAATTGATTTTGGTAATGGCAGTCCAGCTGATAGAAGTATAGCTGGCCAGTATACAGCATGGAACCTAATTATGCCTTTGCCGATCACATGCAACTCAGCGGGCCACCATTTCTTGAACAGTTTATCATCAGTTCCATAACCTATTGAAGTCAGATATATCCCAAGGGCATCAAACCACACATACTGTATCTGTGAGTCGTCATCTGGAACAGGCACGCCCCAACCTTTGGCTCTCTTTATCGAACGGGATATACTAAAATCTTCCAATCCCTGCCTGACAAAACTCAGGACTTCGTTCTTCCTAGTTTCTGGCACGATCCGCAATTCATCGGATTCAATCAATTTTTCTATTTTCTTCTGGTACTTTGATAGTTTGAAAAAATAATTCTCTTCCTCGATTGCATCAGGCTTTGTCTTATGCTCTGGGCACAGTCCATTAGCAAGTTCGCTGTTTGTATAAAATGTTTCACAACCCACACAGTATAACCCTTTATATTTTTTCTTGTAAATATCGCCGGATTTTTTGCATAACTCCCACAATTTTTGCGCGCCGGGCCAGTGGTCTTTTTTTATTGAAGATTTAAGGAATCTGTTGAATGACAAACCAATTTTTTCGGCAAGCTCTTTGAATATGGCTGCATTCCTGTCGCATAATTGCTGCGGTGTTATACCTGCAGACTCTGCTGCCTGCACATTCTTTAAACTATTTTCATCTGATCCTGTGGTGAGAAAGACTTCGTCCCCTAACAATTTGCGCCATCTGGCTATCACATCTGTCTGGATGAATTCCAGTGCGTGGCCTATATGCGGCACGGCGTTGACATATGGTATTGCAGTTGTTATGTAGAATTTTTTCTTTTTAGGTAAGTATATCACCTTTTAATTAATTTTGGAAGTATAGATTAAAACTTAAGTATTTTAGCAGCGTATATTTGTTATGGAGCTTGTTGACAGGTTCGCTGTTTCTCAGCCACGGTATAATCTAAATGATTTGGATTTGAAGAGGCTATTAGAACTCTTGGATGGGCATTATATGCCAACTCAATTAAAATCTTCTAGCGCTGTATACGATCGAAAGCGCAAACCACTATCAGACCACCCAAGTGGCGTACACGTTAGTGAACTCTGCCCGCTTTCGTAGGGAATTCTTAATCTCAAAAACGCTTCTTTGGAACCGAAACCTACTTCTTTTCCATTAGAGTCATAGGCCCTTTTCAGAATAGGCATAATAAATAATTGAGAACCGAGCATATTAATCTTTATTATCAAATAAAATTTGTGAAAAATTAATGAATTACTTAAGTTGAATTGTAATGTTTTAAGGCAGAACCTCAACCAAAGTCTTTGTCGAGATGGCGAAATTCAATCCTTCCGTGTCAGAAATCCCAAACGTGTTTATCCCTAATAATGCACCATCAGACAATCTGAACAGCCCGCCGCCTGAATTTCCCGGATTGATCGCGGCGTCTGTCTGTACAAGGTCAGCAATTTTCCCTCCTGTGACATATGAAATCTGCCTTGATGCGGACACTATTCCTTTTGTCGTGGTGTACGCCAGGCCTGAAGGGGATCCTATCGCTACGACATCATCGCCGACTTTCGGAAGGGATGCGTCCATTTTAGTCATTGCAAATGATTCCGATTCTGATTTCTGGAAAGTGATAAGGGCGAGGTCTATTCCGTCGACCGCCTTCTGAACTTGGGTCACAGTGTGCTTGACCCCGTTTAGGGTAGATACTTCGATCGTTTCCGACTGTATCTCAGGCTGTCCCACCTCGTTCGGATCAAAATAACTCCACCCCAGATAATTCCAATCTATGCAATGCTGGTTAGTGACTACTTGTATATTCTGTCCGGATTGCTTGTATATCACACCGGAGCATATCCCAGAAAATGTCTGGACTATGCTGCCGTCGATTTCCTTGACTGTATAACTCACGACAACTATGGATTTCTTTGCGGCTTCTATATTGGCCTGTTCCAATGCATCTTTCTGCGCAAGCTCATTAATTTTGTTCTGCTGCACTTCAAGATTTTTCTTCTGCACCTCGAGCTGGGAGACCTGTATGCCGACTTCCTGCTCCAGATTGCCTATCTTCTTGTTTTGGCTTGTAAGGTTGGATTGCACGTCCAAGAATTCCTCGCTTACTTTCTTGAGGTTCCTATCAATGTCGTCCTTGATAAGCCCTATCTGGTTGCTCAGCCCCTGCACGAGTCCCTTATTTTCAGCTAGCGCATTCTCTGTCTGGACAAATTTCGCCTGTATGTCATCGCTGACATCCCATAATACGAATCCTACGGCGCCTGAAGCCAGCAGGTTGATGGCGAACATAGCGTAGACATGCATCTTTTGCATAATTCTTAATGGATTATAAATAAATTAAGATTGAAT
>CAZYBR010000026.1:0-11719 GCA_964645905.1 uncultured archaeon | reverse complement strand
TGCAGGGGGAGAGATTTGAACTCTCGAAGACACTAAGTCACCAGCTCCTAAGGATCGTCTGGAATTTTAATTCCATCTGGCGCCATTAACCGGACTAGGCGACCCCTGCAATTTCATTTCTACTAATGGAAATGTTTTCAGAAACTTATAAATACTCGATTTTCTACCCATTATTATATCAAACACTTTAGTCGATTTAATTTTCCATACTCTTACAGAAAACTGAATTTCAAAATCTGTCAAAGCTATTTTGACGTCTTCAAATAACTGCATACTAGTTGTAGTAAATGCGAGTTTCTTACCTTTTCTACCAAAGTCAGCTAGAAATAACCCACTGAGAAATGGCTTGATTAAAATCCTATCTGACAAAATCGGTTTTGGTATTCTCACTATTTTGGATTTCTTACCAAACGGTATTCCAAGAACTAGATGAAAATATAACCAAATTGCTTTACAATGAAAATCAACTCTATGGCGAATGACATGATGCGGTCTCTTTTCAGAACATTTTTTAATGGGAAATTCTACATCAAAGCCTTCTTTAAAAGTTTTAGAAATCAGACGTAAAATTTCTATTTGAGCAAGGTCAATAGTCACTCTGTATTTCTTTCCGCATAATGTACCGTCTCCTATTATCATACCTGCTAAAAAAGATATTTCTGGAGTAACTTGAGAAGGAATTTTTATTATTCTTTGGGACATGCACCCTGTTTTAGCTCTACAAATTAGTTCATCGTCCGTCTTGCGTATTATTACTTGAGTTTTGTCATGCGCCATCAACTCTGTGAATTCCTTGAATGCCACACTTATCAACCAATTTCTAATTCGGATATTTTGTGTATCCAACCTTCGTAGGAGGTCATTTCCCACATGTTTGACAAAGAAGATTGTATAGAGGGTATCTAGCTATTCTGAAACAAACTAAGCTGGATTTTCATAAGAAAAGTCTTCATTAAGGTTGTAGATTAGAACCAGGCGTGTATGCTCCCAAATGATCTTCGACGGAATTGACATTAAACCATTTCTCAAAATCCAAGCCCTTTGATTTCTTGTAATCGTGCGGTGTCTTCAAAGGGATCCAACTTTCAAACAGCTTGACTTTTCCGAATGCTCTTCCTTTAGTGAAAAAATCAGCTCCCAAGTTTTCCCAGTCTACAGGGAATCTACTTTCAGGTATCTGCATTAGCATTTGATTCATCCTCGCATCAAAACAAGCTGTACCTGTATTCGCGTATTCGCCCTGCATCAAATTAATCTGCCTCTCGCCGTCAATCCTAAAGACGCTTCCTTGTATCGGATCGAAGATTATCTTGTCGAACTGTGCATGGCCGGATGTGCTCCCGATCAATGTGACTAGATATCCTTGGTTCAATCCCTCCAGATGATATTCGAGGAAATCTTCCAAGTCCAAATTGACTATATCCGCACCGCCGACATTTATCTTATTTTTGTTCGGATCCAAAATCCCCTTTTCCAGATAATGTTTTAGAACGCCTGCTCTTCCCATCCTCATGCCTTCTTCTTTCAAGAATACGAACTCTATTCCAGTGTTCCTGCTGATGTCATTGCAATGGCTGATTATCTTTTCAGGATCGTGCCATAATGTTATAAAGAATTTTTTGACGCCTGCTTTGACATAGGGCAGTATCGTCCAGTCTATCATAGGCCTCTGCTTGCTGCCGATCTCGGTCATAACCTTAGGTATCTCTCCCTGTGTCACAGGATACCAACCTTCGCTTCGGCCGCCGGCATGGATGATGACTTCTGTGTTGGAAAGGTAGGACTTCCAGTCTTCCATAAGAGAATTAAGTAAAATTTAGGTTTATTAAGGTTTGGCGGATTTGCTCAGGAAGCATAAGAACCTTTCGCATGCTGTCGATAAAGAATTTAAAGTTTATTATTAATCTGTATTCTATGAGACTGTTCCGACAGAAGGAGGAAGACTGGAAAGACAAATTAGACGACGAATCGAAATTCGTGCTTGCCGATGTCCTGAATTCCACTAAAAAGCACAGATACGCTTACACAAATGCAGATGATGTCAAGATTGCGCAATTATGGACTGCTCTTATCGAGATGAGGAAGGAATTGAGCGAAACCAAAGAGATGCTCGGGATGCTGCAGCAACCATGGAGAGCGATAATTTCCATCGGCGACGAAGCCAAGAGAAAAACTGTCGAAAACCTTGTCAAGGAGATAATCAAGCCTGCAGACGAGACAAGCAAAGAAGCTACACAGAAGCTGGTCGACAGTCTGATGCAGTTGTAAAACTGGCTTTGCTACAAAGCTTAAATACTCATATATCAATCTTCTAATTCAATCGTATGAGTCTACTTCTGTAGATAGTATGAGTATAATAAAAAGGAGTGAGTATAATGGCATTCGGTAGCGGAGGCAGCCGTTTTGGTGGACCTCGAAAGATGTTTTCGATAACCTGTTCTGACTGTGGTCAGGCTGGCGAAGTACCTTTCGAACCAACTGAAGGCAAGCCTGTTTACTGCAGAAATTGTTATCCAAAGCACAGAAAATTCTAAATTCTAGTTTCGGATAATAAGAGTATTTGAAAAGATTTTTTAATTTTTTATTCTTTATTCAACTCATGTAAAATTTCCTTTTTGATGCATCGAATCTCTCTATTGCGTATCTTAATGTTGTCCTAGGCATTGTTTTGTAATGTTTCTTCAAAAATCTCTCTTCTGTTTTTTGATCTCGTTTTCCAATCTCTCTTAGCATCCAGCCGACTGCTTTTTGTATCAAATCATGTTTATCGTTTAACAAAATCTCAGATATCTTCAGTGTGTCTTCGAATTTGCCCTTTCTAATGAAAGCAAGAGTTGAAATTATCGAGACTCTCTTTTCCCACAGATTTTCCGAGTCTGCGAGTTTGTATAAAATGTTTCTCATTTCAGGATTTCGGATCATATAATCACCGAGAATTTGATGTGCTGACAAGTCGACAAGATCCCAATTGTTTATGTTCCTTGTGTTTTTCAAATAGAAATTGAATATTTTCTTTTTCTCTGAATTTCCAGACTTTTGATATCTGTGGATTAGTAAAAATAGTGAAGTTAATCTGTGTTCATGAATTTTGCTGGAAAGAAGTTTTTCTATGTCATCCAAATTTAGATTAGGATATTTCTTTGAAACTCTCCGCTGATCGGGAACTGTTATACCAAGGAAAATATCGCCTTCGCCATATTGACCTACACCAGTTTTAAAAAATCCCGATAGAATTTCAGCCTTTTTAGAATCGGCAAGTTTTTGCAAATCAGTTTTAATTTCTTTTAGCATAGAAATGCTCCCTTTGGGATTTGAACCCAAGTTAGTGACTCGAGAAGCCACTGTCCTTGACCGGGCTAGACGAAGGGAGCTTTATTTCCTGTATCTGCTTCTAGAGAATCCTTTCTTATAACTCTTATACTTTTTCTTGCCCTTGCCTTCATATTCGTCATAGGCGATGTCTTCTATCTTTTTCTTGGTTTCTTCAGGCATTGTCAATCTACTAAAATATTGTTTTGGAAATAGAAATCTTTGTATGTCGCATATGCGACATTCGGAGAAAATAAAATGGGTCCGGAGGGATTTGAACCCTCGGCCATTCCTCGACGTTTTGCGTCTACGAGTTAAGAGCTCGCTGCTCTAACCATGCTGAGCTACGGACCCCTAAAGAAATAGTTCGCATTTGTCTTTAAATTAATTCCAGTCATTTGACGGGCTTGAGCTTCGAAAGCAGGTATGTGATTATGATAGATATGAGCGTTATCGCGATGGCAGAATAAAGCTTGGCTATTATGAGCGCGTTCGTAGGGAACATCTCGACTATAAGCGCCTTTACAAGGTCGTTCCAGCTAAGGGCAGCCACTACACCAAACGCCGAGACTATCAGAGTGATGAAATTCTCCCTGAACACGTCCTTGATGCTGTGCAATTCCTTGACTATCACCAGACGCCTGCTGTCGCTCTTCTAGTTCGGTCTGGCCACATTAGCCACGTTAGTTACCATCTTCCTGACCATACTAATATCCATATAAAATCAACGGAAATGGTTATGCGTCCACCTATATAAATATTTCTTCAGACTCACTAATTCGGTCATGGAAGCAACACGTTTGATAACATTTGTCCTGCTGCTGGCAATAATTGTCGCTGCCGGCTATACATTCGGCGCTGCGGCGATTGACCTTAGGATATGGGACGTGTCGACGAACACTTCGCAGCTGACTACAGATTTTCATGACATACGTGAAGAGAATGCATCGTCATTGGCATTGCGGTGGAACCACTGGCCATTGACAGTCTATATAGATTCCAGTTTTGTCGGCAAGAACTCGAATTATGTGAACGATCTCAAATCTGGTCTGCAAGCATGGGAAAAGGCGACAAATAATTTTGTATCTTTCGCTATTGTGGATTCGCAGGATGCTGACATAAGGGTCGAATGGGTATCGAGCTTGAAGGAAAAGTCTACCGACGTTCTGGGAAACACGGATCTTAAATATCTGACGGCGGGCGGCTATGGCCTGATAAAATCTGCGGATATACAGATGCTGACAAGGACTGCTTCGAAGCAGCTCAGCTCGGTCGACATGACGAACCTTGCGATGCACGAGATCGGACACGCGCTCGGCTTGGGACACAGCGACCAGGAGTCTGATATAATGCACCCTGTGCTGACGGTACCTTCGAGCCGCATAAAGACCATCTCGTCAAGCGATATCAATGAGCTGAATGATGCATATGATTTGCCTGTGAAACCCGACCTGAAAATAGCAGAAGCTGCAGCAAACAAGACCGTCATCAAGAAGTTTACCAAAACATTTTATCTCATCAACTTGACATTGACGATTGAAAATGACGGCTTTACTGATGCGCGTTCGCCGAGTCTGTCAATTGTAGCCGGAAATGAACAAGTCAAGCGGGAGATCCTGAGCGACATCGATGTCGGTAGCAAGCTGAACATATTCTTTGGGAACATCGAGGCAAGCGGGGATTTCAACACGATAATTATCGTCTTGGATCCGGACAATGCAATCAGCGAACTGGATGAAAACAATAATGTCGTCCAATTGCAAATAGAATAGTCAAATCTTCAAAGCACATCTGTGAAAATTCTGCAGAATCTGATTTTCGCTTCCGCAAGAACAACTCTGCCGTCTTTCGTCAGGCTGTATGTTATTGTCTTTCCTGATTTCGTTTCCTTTATGAGATTCGCTTCATGCAATGCCTTCAATGCAGGATAAATCGTGCCTGGACTTGGCTTGTCGCCTTTTCTTTTGCCAATCTCTGTTGCGATCGCGTCGCCATGCATCGGTTTTTTCGCCAGCAAAAACAAGATTAAAAAAGAAAGCATTCCGCGCATGTCACAATAGTATTCGTCTTTTTTCCGCATATGATATATTGGATGACCGATATATTTAAATACGCAGCTTGCTAATATATCGTATGCCCGATACAAAAGGAGGTGGCATTGAAATGTGTGGATGTGGAGAATACGGTAACAGGGGTTTCCTTACAAAAGATGAAAAGGTAGAAATGCTAAAAGAATACAAAGAAAATCTTGAGAAGGAGACTAAAGGTGTAGGCGAGAGGATCAAAGAACTAGAGAAGAACTGATCCTCTTCTCATTTATTTTGGAGGTATATCATGGAACAATGGGAAAAATTAGCGGATGACAAGACGGTTGAAAAGACTGCAGCAGCTTTGAAAGCGAATAGCATAGATGTCATTATAGTAGAAAATGGCAACGAAGCCAAGAAAAGGGTCCTGGAAATGCTGCCAAAAGGCGCTGAAGTCATGACGATGAGTTCTGTGACGCTAGATGAGACCGGCATCACGAAAGAGATAATGGAATCTGATAATTATAATGCGGTCAAGAAGACTTTGATAAAGATGGACAGGAATACTCAAGCTAAGGAGATGGACATGCTTGGTGCTGCGCCGGAATGGGCTGTTGGAAGTGTGCATGCTGTTACAGAGGATGGTAAAGTTTTAATCGCATCCAATTCCGGCAGCCAATTGCCAGCATACGCATACGGTGCTGCACATGTTATATGGGTTGTTGGTGCGCAGAAGATAGTCAAAGATATTGACGAAGGCATGAAACGAATTTATGAGCATTCGCTGCCATTAGAGAGTGAGCGTGCCAAAAAGGCTTACGGGGTCCCAGGTAGTTCTGTCAACAAAATGCTGGTTGTTAACAAGGAAAACGTAGCTGGAAGAATTACGATGATAATTGTTAAAGAAAAATTAGGCTTTTAGATACAAAATGGGCTCAGAGCCCCTTAGACCGTAGGTTTAAAACTCCCAGTATTTGAATATTATTTTAGAAAACAGGTTGTGTTTATAGGTTTCTACGAACAGCTTCTACATATTGTCTAGCTTTTCTTTCAGCCAAAAGTGGCAATGGACGACCTGTAAAAATATACGCAATGGAACTCTGTTCACTAAAAGCGTCAGTAGTATACACTCTGATACCATATCCCCATCTTGAGCTGCATTGAATTTCTTTTTGAGTATGACCACCAAGATACGATACTTTAGCAACTTTAGGTTTCAAACCAACTTGCTGTGCTGCTTTGAATAGAGCCGTTTCGAAAGTTTTAAAATCCGCACTTTTTCCTAATGTAGCATTTAACATAATTATCTGATAAGAGTATCAAATATTTAAACTTAACCCAAGGTATTATGGGCCCGGAGGGATTTGAACCCTCGACCCATTCACCGTAACTTTCACGTGTTACTCTGGTGTCTTCCACTGGCATCAACGTGCTTTTATTCCAATGATAAAAGCCAGGTGCTTTTGGCTGTTGTTTATCGTCATCTGCCATGCTGAGCTACGGGCCCGATTCATTAACATTGGAATTAAGGTTTTAATAATATTATAATCCTTCCCTAAGCATTTGTGGTAGCGGGAAAAAGACGTTTTCTTTCACAGCCTCGATTTCCCCTATTTCAACTCCCAGCTTTTCGAAATGCCTAACAACGTCGTCTACCAAATATTCCGGAACCGATGCGCCTGCAGTCAAGCCAATGACGCTTGCATCCTTTATCCAGTCTTCCTTCAGTTCAGCCAAATCATCAAAAAGATAACTCTTGACACCGCATGTCTCGGCGACTTCCCTTAACCTGTTCGAATTAGAGGACGTCTTGGATCCTATGACAAGAACCACATCGGCCACTTTAGCCAATTCCTTGACAGCGCTCTGCCTGTTCTGTGTTGCATAACATATGTCCTTTCCCGGAGGCTGTGCCAAGTTCGGAAACCTATTCTTCAGAGCGTCAATTACTTCCTTCGTGTCATCAATGCTCAATGTAGTCTGGGTGAGCACTGCAACTTTTTCCGGATTTCCGACCTGGACCTTTCGCGCATCTTCAACTGTTTCTATTAGTATTGTATTTTCTGGCGCCTCGCCCAGTGTGCCGGCAACTTCAATATGGTCGGAGTGCCCAACGAGAAATATGGTATATCCTTCTGATGCGAATTTCCGTGCTTCGATATGGACCTTCGTCACTAAAGGGCATACTCCGTCGACTACCTGCAAATTCTTCTTTCCTGCATCCGCATAAAGGGATGGCGGCGAGCCGTGGGCGCTTAGGACAACTTTTGAGCCATCAGGAATATCGTCTAGATTTTCAACGAAGACGGCTCCCAAACTTTCCAATTCTTTTACAACATGCTTGTTGTGAACTATCGCATGGCGGACGTAGATTGGAGCGCCGAATTTTTCTAAGCATATCTTAACTATGTCAATTGCTCTGACAACACCAGCGCAGAATCCTCGTGGCTTTGCCAATATTAGTTTTTCTATCATTATACCTAATTGATTAGAGGCTAGTAAGAAATATTAACATTTGTTTTTATCAGTGCGTTTACAACTTTCTCATTCTATTGACGTCATGGTTCTTCCATGCATATTCCTTTATCTTCGCGCTCTTGCCGAAGCCGCAAGCTGAGCATTCGCCCTTCTGCATATGGAAAGACACCCTTCCGCATCTCCTGCAACTGGTATGTTTCAACCTCGAGTGGAATTTACCCATCGATGGTGTTCCTTTGGACATCTCAAATCGCTTTATTAATTGAAACTATACGCTTTTAAAGTTCTGCAACCTCACATGGTGGTTTCGCCGGTTGCGAAATTTATATAGCTATAAGAGAATCCTTTGTTATATGCGGTTAACGGGAAGACGGAAGAGATATCTTATGGGACTGTTAGCAATTCCAACAATTGCAATAGTTTCTTCTTCATCAATAGTCCCTCCAGATACCAGAACCACGGTTCAATATAACGATCCTTTGCCAAGAGCATTTGTCAGAGACCCGTATGAGATTTCAAATAAACTGAGATCACCCTACAATGATATGGCCAAGCGGTAAATTTACCTATTTTGAATCCATAACCAGCTAGCCAATAATAGATTGCCTGATTCGATGCATTTATGAACATTGAAAAGTCAATAAATGATGGGAATAGAAAACATGAAAGTCGAAGACTTGAATCTGAATCCTAACTTATTGAGAGCAATCCAGGAATTGGGATATACGGAATTCACGCAGATACAGGAGAAATGCATACCAGAGATACGCCAGGGCAAGGATGTCGTGGGGCAATCCAGCACAGGATCTGGTAAGACTGTAGCCTTTGGCCTGCCTATCCTGGAAAAGATCCAAGCTGCGGGCGGCGTGCAATCATTAATTTTGACTCCTACAAGGGAACTCTGCGTGCAAGTCACAGACGCCATCAATGAGCTGGGAAAGCACATGCATGTCAAGGCAGCAAGCGTCTATGGCGGCGTGGGGATCGAGCCGCAGATACACGCGATCAGGAAATCTGAAATCATAGTCGGAACCCCTGGAAGGATAATAGACCATATCAGAAGGGGGACGATAAATTTCCGCGATGTCAAGTTCCTTGTCCTGGACGAAGCAGACAGGATGTTTGACATGGGCTTTATTGAAGATGTAGAATTCATTATTAAAAATGTTCCGGGAAACAGGCAGACGCTTTTGTTCAGCGCCACTGTCCCGCAGGAAGTCAATCGCCTGATTCAGAAGCATCTCAAGTCGCCGGTCATAATCAAGACTGAGATTTATGTCGCCAAGCACTTGCTGAAGCAGGTCTATTATGACATCAGGCCTGAAGAAAAGTTCTCACTTCTCGTGCATCTGTTGAAGAACAAGACAGGGGGGCTTGCTATAGTTTTCTGCGCGACACGCAGGGAAGCCAACACTGTCGGCAACAATCTGCGCAGGCATGCAGTAAATGTGATGACGATACACGGCGGCTTGACGCAGAACAGGAGACTGGATGCGATTGAAGCTTTGAAGAATGGATCGATAAGCGTGCTGGTCGCTACCGACGTTGCGGCAAGAGGACTGGACATCAAGAATGTTTCTCATGTCTACAATTATGACGTGCCAAAGACTTCTGATGAATATGTGCACAGGATCGGGAGGACTGCACGCGCAGGAGAAGAGGGTGACGCAGTGACTTTGGTTACGGAAAGGGATCATGACAATTTCAGGGCTGTGCTGCGCGACAGGACTTTGGAAATAAGCAGGGAAGAAAAGCCCCAATTCGAATCAATCAGGCTGGAACGCGAACAGAGATCCGGAGGAAGAGGAGGCTTCGGTGACCGTGGACGAGGCGGCTTCCATAGAGGTTCTGGAAGAGGAGGATATGGCGGGCATAGTGGGGGCAGAGGTGGTTATGGCGGACACCGCGAAAGCAGGGAAGGGCGCCATCATGAAGCTAGGGGCAGCGAAGAGCACGACCGAAGAGGTCCTGGAAGATTCAGGGGACGAAAAGGGTCTAGATTTTCTGGAAGACGATAATTCCAGATAAAAATTTATTTTTCTTATCTCTTGACTTCTGCAACACCGTTGGAACTTTTGCAACAGCCAAACGACTTATGCAACACGAGAGACTATTGCAACAAACTCGTAAAAAACGTGAGCTGTAAAGTAAACGTCACCTATAACGTGTGTTCCACGACCCCGTTGGGGGCGAGGCGTCAATTAAAATCTAATTATATTTACGCCGAAGAGTTTTTTCTGTTAAGAAAATATTTTGTGGAATCACTGTTATATTCGTCTTTTGCAGAAAGACCGAGCCAAAGTGCAACGGTTTTTGCAACAGCAAAAATTGGCGAAGAGTTGCCGTGACAATATTTTAATGAGGGTTCGCGAGCGCACCGGGATTAAAGCTTAAATATTTTATTACCATGACATAAATGTGATATTATGACAAGAGAAACAAAAGATGCTACGCAAATAGGAAAATTTGTTTATTGGAAAGGGGTAGGTGGAGAAAATCCTAGAGTATTTGTTTATAATCCACAAGCTGAAATAAATGCTCATAACCATGGGCTTCACGTAGAACCTTTGGGAGTTTATGATGATGGGTCAGTAAGATTAGCTGGTATGCCATACGGAATGCCTAGAAATTCTTTACCGAAAGGCCTTGTTGCAGGTTTAAGAGTTTTTGATAGTAGGGATCGAAGCATATGGCATAGGAGTTTCAGCAAAATTTGTTACGGTCTCGAGAAGATTGTTTTTTGGCATCGTTACAGATAGTCGCCGCCACACGAATTGCAACTAACGTATGCGATTAAGAGAAGTTTTCCGTTAGGAAAATTTCCCCGAGTAACTAAAATAAAAATAATAAAAAATTGCGAGGGCGTAGCGGAGTGCAACGGAGCGGAGGCTTAATCGCTGTTATATTCCCCTGAATACTTGGAGTGGTTGGATTTTAGTGCAACGTTCGGCGAAGCCGAAAAATCCAAAGTTTGAGGTTCGGGCACAGTTTAGAGGTTGGCGTAGTATCTTGAGAGTAGTGAATAACCGAAAGATTTAAATACTTGATGTTATGGTTATATGTAAGGTGAATTAAATATGGTAATAGCAATTCCAATGTACCAAGTAAAGACCATCATGAAAACTGGTGGATTCATGCCTAATAGACCACCCATAGACCATCTAATAGCAGGCTATATAGCAGATAAGTTAGGAGACACACTTGATCCAAATGGTTTTGCATTAGGTTCTGAGTTGGCTTTGGAGCACTTACTAACGGGAAAATCGTTTCATGACGCATTTACTAGGCAAAGAGTATACGAACTAGCGGATAGCGGTGGATACAGAAGATTTGGTGATTTAGTAATAGCAATTGTGGAAGGATCATATTGTCCCCCGGATTTCATAAGTGGTGTTAGGGATTATTATAGAGGCTTGACAGCTCATTTGGCGGAAACTCAAGAAAAAAATAAGAATTAGTGATACGACGCCAACCTTTTTTTTATTATTTCTTCAAATCTTTGATTTGACTATTGTTTAGCCCGAACCTCAAATTGCAACTAACAGGCTTTTAACGAATATGGTATTATTTGTGTGATTTGAGGCTAATATATGCAGAATTTGGATAATGACTCGAGAAATTTTCCCTGTTTTAACTCTATATCTACCTCTAACTCATTTCTGGGATTTATCTTATTTTACAATATTTCTACCAAGTCAGCCGCATTTTGCAGCGACGCAGAAAATCCTGCATCTGCACCTATGATGACCGTCCTCTTGCCGAATTCCTTCGCTTTTTGGATCACAGGCAGAAAGTCAGCATCACGTGTGACTATTACAAGCGTGTCCACATCTTTTGTTATGATGGCCTCGACAGCGGCAGTCGCCATTGTCACGTCAACGTCTGCAGAAGTCTCCATGTCCGCC
>CAZYBR010000025.1:4948-11855 GCA_964645905.1 uncultured archaeon | reverse complement strand
ATGGTATTGTGGTATCCTGCTATATTTCCAGCTGAGACACCGTCATTTAAACAATTGGACAATCGAGAGTCAGAATTAAAAAGAAATGGTATCTTAACAATTGACAAGAAGAAATTTGGCACAATAAAGAAAATAAAAATAGGGAGAGAATTCTTTTACGAGAGAAAGAACATACGTGTTATAGATTCTGTTAAAAACATAAAGGCACCTCTATTATTAATAACGGGCAATGCGGATCAGGAAGTCCCTCATACACAATCAGAAAGAACGTATAAGATTGCGAATGAACCTAAAAAACTAGAAATTATAGATGGTTCAAATCACTGCTGGAGAAATGAACGGGGGGAGTGCAATGCATTATACCAACAAAAGGCAATCCAACTTACGGTAGATTGGTTCAAGAAATGGTTAAAATGAAGCAAGGAAGTAAATTAAAAATACTCTCGCCTACTCTGAGAGAGAAAGACAGGTACATTTCATTTAAAGTGATTTCAGAAGAGCCGGTTGCTTATTCTGATCTGGAGTCATGCATTTGGCAGACACTGCTCGAGTTCTACGGCGAGCTTGGGACATCACAAATGTCTGTATGGCTTGTCAGAAATCTTTACAATGAGGAGAAACAAACCGGTGTGATTAGGTGCAATAACAAATCTGCAACAAAAGTGATCGCAGGACTGGGGCTTGTTACAAGACTTGGGGAGAATAGAGTAATATTCAAGATATTGAAAGTCTCGGGGACAATCAAAGGCCTTAAGCTGGTTATTTAATTTGTAAAATCGAGATTATTTTATGCCGAAAGAAAGGTCATATAGAAGCAATTGGAAAAAGTATGTCCTTTGGTACGCTATTGCAGCAGTTATTATCTATACAATAATTTATTTTGTCATCAGGGGAAAAGGCTCGGGTTACTAAAGCTTCCAAAGGTGCTAAAGGTTTAAGTCTGAAATAAAGGATATCTAATTATATGGACGGCAGTGAACAGGATATAAAATTTTACGGCTGGACAGAACGTAGATTGAAGGGTTCTATAGCGGAGACTTTAGTTGAACAGATGCTCAGGTATAGTGGTTACCTTGTTTATAAATTTGGTTATGAAACGGTTTTGCAACATATTAAAAACGTGGATATAAAAGAAGGGCACGTTAAGGAAATGATACAATCTATGCCAGATTTTATTGTTGTGGATAAGGAAGGCAATGCGGATATACTAGAAGTAAAATTCAGATTCGATGGTAAGCTGAACAAATTTGATAGAAAGAAGATGGAAAATCTCGGGGCTTTCTGGGAGAATGCAAGGATATTAATTGTGTCATTAAACAAACCTCATTTTCAAATATCCAGGATAAAAGAACTGTTGAAAACAGATAAACTATACCCATTAGAGACTGATCATTTTATTAAAGTAAATCCGGACGTCATAGAACGATATGAAAAATTAGTTATGAAATATTATAAAAGTGATTAGGGAAATGAACCCTCGATAGCTTTATATACTACATCTACGATAATATATAGACATTGAACGGTGTTGCTATGCCTGAAGAATTAATTAGCTTAGAAGATTTACAAAAAGAATTTGATGTTGTTTATACTGATAACATTGCTCATCTCAAAAGAGGTAGACATATAGCCAAGATTAAACTACCGTTAAAAGCTACTTCCGAATTAGCTTCTTTATTTGGGTATGTACTTGGAGATGGGCATATAAAGAAAAATAAAGTTCAATTTTGTTACGTCAATAAATCAAAAGAATTAGTTGACCATATTACAAATTGTGCGAAGCAGGTTTTCGATATAGAACCGACTATAAATTTCAGCGAAAAGTACCAGTTATATTTCGTCTACTCTCCTACTGTCGTAGCCAGAATTTTAATTATGCTAGGTGCACCTGTGAGTAGGAAAACTATACAAGAAATAATGGTACCAGATTGGATAATGAAAGGCTCGCAAGAAATTAAAAAAGCATTTATACGCGCATTATTTGATGACGAAGGTTGGGTAGGAACAACACAAGGTAGCTTTGCTATTGGATTCGGTCAGAATAAAAGAAAAGACTTAATTGAAACTCACAAGAAATATTTGGAACAACTTAGGTGCATCATACAAGAAATTGGAGTACCAACTTCTGAAATCTTTCGAAGATCTGAAAAAGAGGATTTTATACAATTAGGATTCAAAATAATAGGCAGAGACAATATTAAGAAATTTTTAGATGAAATAGGGTTTAATCATAAATTAAAACGAGAAAAATTATTACGTATAATAAATGAATACAAACAAGTTCAATATGGCAAACGTGAAGCAAAATTAAAAGTATTAGACGCTTTACAAAACGGACCTTTGAGAAGTGGGTATTTGGGTGTATTACTTAAGAGAAACCAAAAAACAATCTGGAAACATCTTCATAAACTTGCTCAAAAAGGCTTGGTAACGAAAATGGGCACAAAGAATAATGTTTTGTGGGGATTGAAAAACAATATAAACCCGAATGATAAAATTTAGTTAAGGTGGTTCTCAAGTTATGAATAAAATAGTTTCATTGGTGATAGGCGATGCCTGACATAATGCCCGAATACAAAAAATTCAGCTAATCGCTGGTTTTTATTCAAATGGGTTATGACAGGACCATGGCCATGTAATTAGTTAGTGTAATAGCTAACTGATGTGGATTCTCACCCGATGGTCGCCTGTTCCAAGTCGAGTATGCCAAGGAAGCGGTTAAGAGAGGAAGCACAGCGCTCGCTATCACTTACAAGGATGGTATTGTTTTCGCTACAGTCAAACCTTCTGGCAAGCTTGTTGTATCAGACGCGAGTGAGAAAATATTCCAAATTGATGACCATGCCGCTACAGTTGCAGCTGGTTTTATCGCAGATGCCCGTGCGCTTATGCAGATTGTCCGTGTCAAGGCGCAGATGCACAAGATAACATACGAAGAGCCTATTGACATCTGGAACCTTGGGAAAGTCATAGGAAACCGGATGCAATTGATAACCCAATATGGCGGACTGCGGCCATTCGGTGTATCGATGTTGCTGGGCGGCGTAGACAAATCAGGCATCCATTTATTGGAAACAGATCCTTCAGGCACTCTGTTCGAATGGAGAGCACAGGCGATTGGAAGAGGCGCTGCACTAGCCAACAAGATTCTGAACCAGAAATGGAAAGAAAACCTGAGCGAAAAGGAAGCCTTTGAGATCGCCTTGGACATCATAGACAAGACAGAAAGGTCTGACAAGGAAAAGAGGGATATTGTCAATGATTTGGCTGTTATCAAGCGGGATGGAAAGTTTAAGAAGGTTAACGAGGATTATATTAAGACGTTGAAATGATTATAATTTTAAGTGATTCTGTTGAGTGTGAGCATAGAGAAATCAGTGGTAGCTAGGTTAAACTACGCGCAGCAAAAGTTTGAAATACTTGTAGACCCGAATAAGGCTATGGATTTCAAGGGCGGTAAGATGATACCGATGGAAGAGATACTCGCTTATCCTACGATATACAAGGACACAAAGACGACAGAAGCTGTTCCTGAAAAGGACCTGCAGAAGGCATTCGGTACAGTCGACCCTATGAAGATCGCCGCGAAGATAATCAAAGACGGCGAGATGCAGATAACTACAGAACAGAAAAGGGAGATGACCGAAAAGAAGAAGCATTTGATTGCTACTATTATTTCAAAGAGGGGAGTAAACCCTCAGACTAACACGCCTCATCCTGAGCAGAGGGTTCTGAATGCGATGCAGCAGGCTGGCGTAAATGTAGATCCTTTTGCGGACGCTGAAATGCAACTGGACAAGGTCGTCAAGGCGATAAAACCTATTCTGCCGCTGAAATTCCAGAATGTGACGCTCCAGGTCAAGGTGCCTGCGCAATTCGCCGGTAAGGCTTATTCTGTGATAAAATCTTCTGGAAAGATGACAGGCGAACAGTGGCTGAATGACGGGTCGCTGCAGGCGTCGATAGAGATGCTGGCTGGCGTCATGGATGATTTTAATCAAAAGATTGCAAACCTGACGCACGGAAGTTTTGAATCAAAAGTGACCAAGAGGGAAGACGTATGAAACCTAATGTGGTCTTGCCGGGTGACTTTCTAGAAGAGAGGAAGGGAAGGAGATTGGGCAGCGGTGTTTATGAAGAAGGGGAAAAAGTATTTTCAAAGTTCCTGGGCGTTCCTCGCATAAACGAAAATGAAATTTATGTAATCCCGATGTCCGGGACATATCTTCCAAGATTTGGTGACAAAATTATCGGTGTTGTAGAAGCGGTTGAAATATCAGGATGGTTCGTTGATATAAACTGTCCTTATTCTGCGTTCCTGCCCTTGTCAGAGGCTGTCGATGAATTCGTCGACCTGCAGAGGGCTGAACTGACAAGATACTTTGATGTAGGCGATATAATATTCTGCAAGCTGTCAAGGGTGACCAAAAATAAAAATGTCCAGGCGTCGATGAGGGATTTTGAATCCAGAAAATTAAGAAACGGCGTCCTGCTTAAAGTGACCCCGACCAGAATACCAAGGATAATCGGCAAGGAAGGCAGCATGATAATGATGATCAAGAATAAGACTGGATGCGAGATATTCACGGGCCAGAACGGCTTGGTATGGATACGGGGAGAAAACAAAGAAAAGGCGATTGAAGCTATTATGACAATTGAAAGGGAATCTCATACAAGCGGGCTGACAGAAAAAATCGAGAGGATGTTGGGCGTATAATTATGGGTAAAAAATCAGATATCGAATTGGTCATTGACGGGATAAGAAAGGACAAGAGGCTCCCTGACCAGACCAGAGAAATCAAGATGAGGGTCGGGAATATAATAAGCGCGAACGGTTCTGCTGAAGTGAGCTTCGGTAATACAACAGCATTGGCGTCTGTCCACGGCCCGAGACAATTATTCCCTAGGCACATGCAAGAAGCGCAGACAGGAATCTTGCGCGTAAGATACAACATGGCGCCGTTCTCTGTGAGCGATAGGAAATCTCCGGGACCGGACAGAAGAAGCACGGAGATCTCAAAAGTGATAAGGCTTGCATTGGAGCCTGCTGTGTTCTTGGACGATTATCCGAAAGTGACTGTAGACGGATTTGTTGAAATCATTCAGGCAGACGGAAGCACAAGAGTCGCTGGAATAAATGCATTATCGCTGGCATTTGCTTCTGCCGGAATACCTATGATGGATCTGGTCGCGGCATGTTCGGTTGGAAAAATAAATGGGACGCTCATCACCGACTTGAACGGCGAGGAAGACCAAAATTCGGAGTCTGATGTGGCTGTCGCAATGATACCAGACAGAAACCTGATCACTCTGTTGCAGATGGATGGTGTCTTGACAAAAGAAGAATTGTTGAAATGCCTAGATATGGCGAAGAAAAATTGTAAAAAGATATATGACATGCAAAGGGAAGCTTTGCTTGAAAAGTACAAAGGTGAAGAATGATGGAATTGTATGCTCTGGAATTGATACAAAGCGGGAAGAGACTTGGAGGAAGGGACTTGAACCAGTTTAGAGGCTTGGAAATCAAGGAGGGTGTTATAAACACCGCCGAAGGTTCTGCTTATGTCAAGCTAGGAAACACGCAAGTTATTGCAGGCGTGAAAATGGGAGTGGCTACGCCTTTCCCAGACAGTCCGAATGAAGGGGTGTTCTCTGTAAGTGCCGAGTTCACTCCACTTGCGTCATCTGAATTTGAATCCGGGCCGCCTGGTGAAAACGCGGTAGAACTTGCGCGGGTTGTAGACCGTGGAATCAGGGAATCAAAAACGATAGAAATGGAAAAGCTTGTTATCACACCGGGTGAAAAAGTTTACAGCGTATTCATAGACATCCACATAATCGACAATCAAGGGAACTTGCTGGACGCGGCTGCATTGGCGGCATTGACAGCATTATTGAATGCACGCGTACCAAAATTGGATGAAGATGGTAAGATTATCAGGACTGAACACGTGGGTAAACTTCCTGTTGTGCACAAACCAATTACAGTGACTGTTTGCAAAGCTGGCGACAAATTATTTTTAGATCCTACTCTGGAAGAAGAATCGGTCATTGACGCCAAGCTCACGATTGCCGTTCGCGAAGACGACAAGATATGCGCGATGCAGAAGCAGGGCGGCAGGGGAATCGAGTTCGACATGATTGAGCAGTTTGTTGACATCGCGATGGAAAAATCCAAAGAATTGCGAAAACTGGTGAAGTAATGAGCCTGAAAACTGTCGCTAAGAAAATAAAGCTTGCTAGGATACGCAAGATTAAAAATTCGCCTAGATGGGCCGACATCAGGAAGTTCGGGATGAAAAAGGCTCGAAGAAGAAGAATTCGAGTAGCCGGCATCAAGAGATGGCGAAGAACAAGAATCAAAGTTTAACTTAATGGGTTTATCTATAAAAAAGTTATTCTTTTGAATAAGTTATAATTCAATTTCCGAGTTACTATATTTTTTCTAAACTTGCCAGCAAGCCTGTCCTCGTTTGCAACTGCCTTCTACTGTGACCGTAGACAGGCACAATCCTCTGACTGTGACTGATATGTTACCAGATGTCGACCCGCCAGGTATCAATCCTGATACCCCTGCTACGGTCGAGTTTACACCTATGGTCGTATAGTTTGATTCACCGGCAGTCAATCCCGGGTCGGCCGGCTGCAGTGCAACACCGTCGCTGGATATGATAACTAATCCTGTAATAGTTTGTCCGGTTGGGTTCTGATAATACACCGTTGAGTTTGTCGCACGATAAACGTTTATCCACGCCCCTGCGCATCTTGTCAACGAGTCGCTTTGGTTGCTTGTGATTCCAGTTGATGTTGTGGTTATGCCTGTCATAAAAACAGAAATCAATCCGCCTACGCCGATCGTGAATGCTATCAGCAAAACTGTTGCAATCATCGCGGAGATGGCTTTCAT
>CAZYBR010000025.1:0-4848 GCA_964645905.1 uncultured archaeon | reverse complement strand
GTGAATGCTATCAGCAAAACTGTTGCAATCATCGCGGAGATGGCTTTCATGATAACTTTATATAATTTATGACTCTTGGCTTAAATACCTTCCTGCGGAAGGGTTATAAATCTTGGGTACAATTATAGAGTAATGGCAGAAGAAAAGATTGTCAAGATCAACCTTAGAAATAAATTGAAGGACGTTCCGAGATGGAGAAAGCGAGCTGTAATCGCCAGGCTTATCAAAGAAAGGCTCAAGAGCAGCAAAATGAAGATTTCTCAGAAGTTGAATGACCATATATTGTCGGGCAACGGCTTGAAATTCAGGTTAAAGCTTGTAAAGGACGACAAGCAAGTCAAAGCTGAGCTAGCCGACGAATCCAAGAAATAATCCAGCTGGCATATTCTAGATTATAATAATTTACGGATGGGAAATAATTGTATGAATGAAGAAAAGTTTCATGTACCTCATTTATAGTTTTGTGAAAAAATCGCTTGTGTTGTAATCAACGAAAATAATCCCGTCATTTCCATTATGGATAAATTCGAAATATCCAGGTATTATGTCTTGCGGCATCACAGTTAGCGAGTTAATTCTCCCTTGCCAACTAACATAGCCTAAACCTCTAAGCAGAAGTGATTTGTAAGTTTCGTCCCCTTTAAAACGTATTCCAGGACCTTCAGCTATGGTGGCATGTAAATTAGGTGTTTGACGGCCTTGAACAATATCTCTGATGTCGCCTCTCACAAGTTCTGCTACAACCATTTTCCCATTCGATATTATCACACATCCTTCTTCAACAGGATGATAAACAGCTAAATTAAATTCGTACAGATTTCTCTCCAATCTAGCTACAAAATCAGCTGTTTCCTTTTCGGTTACATCTATTTTTCTGTGGTGAGGGAGATTACCAGTCCTCGGACTTGCTCTTATAAGAAATCTAGAACCTTTATGAGCGTCAAAGAAACGTTTCGCTTCTTGTGAAGAGTCGAAATACTCGCCATCTACTGTCAAGACATCCTGTATTGGTATGTTGAACTCCCCGTGAAGCAACCTCAAACGTTCGTATCTTTGAGAATCATGTGCTATTATTTCAGCAGGATTTATATTTGGATTACCAGCTCTCATTTGAGACAACCATTCAGATATAGAGTATCCTTCTTGCATAAGCGTAATATGCTCATAAAGTTTAAAAATAACTACTGAGTTAATGGACGAACAGAAATTTCATGTCGGTGTGAAAGCTCTTATAGCAAATAGGAAAAATCAGATCCTTGTCCTAGAAACTAATCCCGAAGATTCACCTTCATCGCCTCACCATTGGGATTTACCTGGAGGACGACTTAAAGAAGGCGATTCCATTGAACAGGGCCTTTACCGGGAGCTGGAAGAAGAAATAGGAACAAACGGGATAGATATTTTAGAATTATTCGATGCGTGCATTGCAAATTATAAAATACCGGCAAAAGATGAAATTGTCGGTCTACTGCTAATTATTTACAAATCTAAGTTGCACGATGAAAATCAAAACTTTAAATTAAGTTTCGAACATCTGCAATACAAATGGGTGTCTATAGAAGAAGCAAAAGAATTGCTTAAAGTCAAGTTCCCAAACTCTTTCTTAGAAAAATTAGATTCTCTAAAATCTTAAATGTTTTGAAAACAAATTATTATATGGCGGACGACGGTCTACAAATACCATTATTTGTACTCCATATTGAACACGCGCCAATACCATTATTCACGACGATTGAAAATACACCAGTTCCTGTAACATCATCTTTAGTTCTTTATTCAGATTGGTTTAAGCAGACTGAAATCGTTAGAAAATTTGGACAAGCCTTCCGCTATATGGAAATTAAGGAAAGTGTTGAGAACCAAGCTGATAACATAGTTAATCCATATGGTCTGAAATCAAGGTTGTTGCCTAATCAGACTGTGGGTGTTCAAGGAGATTATAGAACATACAAATTTGTTTTAATGATAGAATCGCCTTCAGGAGACATCTTTGAAAATTACGAAATTTTACAGACATTATCAACTCGGTTAACAAATGAAATTTCAGAAATAAATCGTATTGTGCTTCTGGCGCCCCATCAAAGCATGTCAGATAATGAAATTTTTATTGATGATTATTTTCTAAAGGATTACTAGCGAGTTGGAAAGTTCATAAAAATTCAAAGCCCGGATAAAAGTATATAAAGTATACCGTTCATTAGATTTTAAACAAAAATTTTGTGATACTATGTTGGCTCAATAAGCTCATAGGAGTGTTTTTCTTACACGTGCTTCTGCCATAAGTAAAGTTTGGACATGAGGCATCTATGTTTATGCAGCTCTCTAATTGGACACTAGAGGGTCAAGAGTGGAAGGTCGATGACTAGAGTTTAGTATCTGAAAACATATGATGAGCGAACTGTCAAACGAGGCCATAAAGATGACACTATTCATAGGAACAGGTTGGTCAATAAGGCCTGTCAATGCTACGCCACTTGGTGGATAGCTAGGTTTCCTTAACTGAGGAAAGAAGAAGTAGTGAAAGCCTTTAAGCATAGAGCGTGCCAAATAGTATGCATGGAATTAGAGCGTGCCAAGATAATTGCCTGCCTGTTAACAGACGGCAGTGTGTTCTCAGTCTATAAAGGAAAACCCGGAGTAATAGCATTTTACAATAGATCAAATGCTTTAAGAAAAGATTTTGCAAAAGCTATTAAAAATGTGTTTGGTTTAACCATTCACGATGATGGGTTTTCCTGCAAGGTTCATTCAATAAATGCGGTGAAAGAGCTCTTAAAACATTCGAATTCGTATAGAAAGAAAAAATTCGAAAACGGAGAGTTTCCAACAACCACAATACCTGTAGAGATAATGAATGGGGACGAAAATACTATCAGAGAATTCTTAAAATACGCCTTCTCATGTGATGGAAGTGCACAACTCTCGGTACTCAGACCTCCAAAAAGAAATAGATGGAACTTTCAGAAGAGAGTGCAATTTGCATGTTCTCATCCTGTTTTACTTTCTCAATTTCATGAATTACTACTAAAGATAGGCATTAACTCAAGGAAAGAAACGAAAGAGAAAAGACTGACAATAGATTCAAGAGAAAACTTACTAAAGTTCGTTAATCTGGTAGGTTTTGTGGACGGAGTTAAAATTAGTGGAAAGGGTGGTTCAAAATGGAAAGGACTAGAAAAAAACGATATTCTTAAAATATTCCTGTTTCTGTATAAAATATCAGATTCTTTAGGTGCGAAAAGGTTTGAAGGTGGATTCTGGAAAAAAAACTTCCAAGATAACAACCAAATAATTGAATTTTTGCGACAAAAAGCGAAAGAATTAGGCGAGTAACTACTCTTCCCTCATGAGCGTGCCAAGCTGCGATAATCTCGGGTTATCCGCAAGGAGGATTCGACCCCGAGGTTCTTCAATGTGACTCATGGCTCGTTAAGAGCCATCCCGAAAGGGAAAGGAACGCGGTGAAATGAAGCATCTTAATAGCCGCAGGAAAAGAAGTCAATCGAGATCCCGTTAGTAACGGCGAGTAAAAGCGGGAAAGAGTAAACCGAACACCTTGCGAAAGCAAGGATGGATGTGGAGTTACAGGACTCGGGCACTTCTTAACTCTCCGGTCAGAAGTCTGTTGGAAGACAGCACCATAGAGTGTGATAGTCACGTAAGAGAAGGAGAGAAAGAAGATTCCGAGCATCCTAAGTACCACTCCTTGGATATGGAGTTGGAATTTACCGGGCATTAACCGGTAACTCTAAACATTAAGGAAGTCCGATAGTGAACTAGTAAAGTGATTCAAAGCTGAAAAGCAGAGCGAGAGCTCGGTTAAAAGAACTTGAAACCAAGTGGTTATCGTCAGATACGGTCTGAAAGGTTCTATCTTGAATGAATTCAGTGTGAGCTGATAGTAAGGGAGATAGATTACAGGATCGTATCATCCGTTTCGAAAATTAGAGTAAGTTATTCTTCTCTAAGCGAATAACGGGGCAGGGAGTTCGTCTTAGTAGCGAGGTTAATTGCATAAAGCAAGCAACCGAAGCGAAAGCGATATGTCCGTAACTCGCAAGAGTGTGGGACAAAGTGCGAAAGCGCTTGAAGTTACTAGGACGGGACCTGATGCCGCTTGATCTAACCCTGAGTAAGACGAAACCTATCGAAAGGTGGGTGGAAGTCTGTTACCGTTGGTGAGATCCATTCTCTCGGGTGACTTGGGGTTAGGGGTGAAATTTGAGAAGAAGAATTTAAAGTTAAAGAGAAAAGATAGATTATGACAAATGAATGGCATAATTACAGAATCTCAGGCGAAGGCACAAAAAGATTCTACGATATGTGTGCAGCCAAAAGAACTAGTAATGTATGGGTAGAAAGAATACGTAGAGATGCAAGAATTTGCCTTGCAACAGTTCTACCAGGTTATGGATCTGGGTTAAATAAAAATGTTGTATCTACGAGCTATAAAATTCCTACGCGTACATTAGCTTATCTTGAAAAGAGATTCGACATTTCTCTTGAAATACAATCTTCTTCTTGAACACCAAAAGCCTATCGAAAGCGGTGGTAGCTGGTTCCCCTCGAAATGCATCTTGGTGCAGCCTAGTCGGAGGCTTGTGGAAGGGTAAAGTTACTGATTGCGGAGCCAAGGATCGAAAGATCCAGCTTTGCTGTCAAACTCTGAATCTTCTGCAGCCGTAGATGACTGGAGTCAGGTCACTGGGGTAAGCTCGGTGTCCGAGAGGAAAACAAACCAGACTCAGGTTAAGTGTCCCTAAGTACTGACTAAACGAAGAAGGGAGTGCGACTCCTCAGACAGTAGGACTGTAGGCTTAGAAGTAGCCTTCAGCTAAGAAGTGTGTA
>CAZYBR010000024.1:0-12274 GCA_964645905.1 uncultured archaeon | reverse complement strand
AATTAAAACGGCTTTCCTACGCTCAACTCTAATTTATATATCTCAGGCACGTCCATAGTGTTCACATTGATGTAGGAACTAATCTCACCGATTTGCTGTGCAAGCTTAGTCTCCTTGCTCGACAGAGAGACTATCAATGACGCCAATAATTGCTTGTGGTCATCGCCTATATTTGTCAGACCGTCTCTTGAAAAGTCAGCTACCCAAACAGCCTTGCCAATCCCACTCCCGTAAAATGTGACTGCAGGTATAGGAATCTCTTTTGTCTGATCCCAGAATCCCATCGAGATTGGCACATTGTTTTTATAATTCTGCAGGTTCAGACCGAGCTTGTTGTGCGCATTGTTCAGCACTATGAAATCATTGAAAATATAATCGGGCTTGAAAGAAACTCTTATCTTGTCCGAGCCGTCTATGTAATTCATGAAAAAGTTGGAGCTTCCGATTGAGAAATTATTTCTGTTGCTGACAATCAGATCCGCAACATTATTCCCGTTCGTGTCCCAGTATACGGAAATACCGCCGCATATCCAGAACACATGATCAACATCTTGGAATCTGAAATTACCTGTAGTCGCCGTCAATATGCACGGCTGGATGCCTCCCTCTGTCGGAACCTGGCCTATCGGAGTCCCTTTGAGCAGATATGGGAGATGATGGAACCATTTATACGATTGGTAAGTTATCTGAGAAGCATTAGCGGGAATCAAGAAGCTGTCTGGGTTCGAAGGGAAGTCTCCCTGGCTTACGGCAACCAATCCGAATATCGCTCCTTGGCCCAGATCGTCGTCATTTCCTTGGCCGTTGATTTTTGAATTCGGTATGTCCGCAAGCTCTATCACGCTATTCCCGCTTTTTACAAAATCGTCCAATGCATTAATGTTAAGCGTCATGTCCTTGTAACCCCAGATCAGCAATATGTCAGGATATGTGGCAGATGAACCGCAATTATTTATTGCAGGCAATGCTGTGCTGCATGTAATGAAACTCACTGCACGGCTGTTGAACTTGATGTCGCTCAAAATATTTTGAAGGGATGCCAATTGTTCTGCTGTGCAGTCGCATGCGACATGCAATGTGTTTCTAACTGCGCCCTGTGCAGATAATTTTACTATAGAATCCTTCAGCGTATCCAACCTATTCAGAAATTCTGAATTGAAAGCCGGTGAAAATGAATAATCGTAAAGCTTTCCCAGATTATCCGCGGTTATTAAAACGTCAGTGCCCTGCATAGAATTTAAAGCGTCATTCCATTTTGTATCGTAATCTGCCTCTGGCATCATCGCATTGAACGCTATGAAAAGCGCTACGGATGCGACGATGGCCTCTATAATGGATATCTGCCCTTTCATTGTTTCCAGACCTCGACTATCAATTCTCCGAATACACTCCCGCCGATAGAAACTGTCCTGCCTACGCGAAATGAAACTTTTTTATTTGTGGGGGATGCTGAACTACAAGTCCATGATGTATCTAAAGGCAATGAATGATTGATGAATGTGACTGAGAGCTCGTTTTTTTCATCAAGCTTATTTTTCAAAGTGTCATAGCCTGTCGGAGCCTGGCAGATTGCATTCAACGCGGCCAGTTTTTGAAGAGACAGGTAATTTGTTTTCCCGCTTGCCGGATCGGACAGGCCGATTCTGTTTACCTGGTCGATCGGCTTTGTTTCCCAGTCTGCAGGATGTCCAGGATCATTTACCAATAATTCGCTCAATTGGTATGCGTCTATCCTTATCGACTCTTCTTGCAACTTTGCAGAATTCGCAGGCGCGATGAGAATCAATTGATAGCCTATGTATGTAAGGATTCCTATGAAAAGAATTATCGCGACATAAAAATCGAATGAGAGCTGCCCTTTCCTATCCAAACAGACCCAACCTCACAAATATGCTGAAGACTCCGAAAGTTATGCTCGCAAGGATGAGGCTGTGCCGTGCGCCCGCGATCACAGAACCCTCGCTTATCTCGCCTGCGACAAGCCCGGAGAATATCGCCTGTACCATGCTCATGAAGAAAAACAGCGCAGTGTAATACGATGCTATGCTCGACCTGTCCAATCCGAAAATGCCGCCCGACACGCCTCCGTAAACTGCGCACACTCCGCATTCAACTCCGTTGCACGAGTCGCACGGGTTCGACAGACCGAAATCCGCGCCGCTTTGCGAAAATGTGAATATAGGGACCAGCAGCCTGCTAACCGCGACAACTATTATTATGAAGATTATAGATATCGCATACATGACTATGACATATTGCCCCAATGCGGATTCTTTCTCTTTTTCTGTTTCAATCAATGTCAAATTGGATTCGGCGACAGAATTCATCGTCGATATGACTTCGCCGCCTGTCAGATAAGATTCCAGTATCACCTGCGTCCCGGATGTCAGCCTCCTGCTGCTCTTGACCCTTTCCGAGAATTGTCTCAAGACTTTGTCGACAGGGATTCCCCATGTGATCTGGTTGGTCATTTTGGCCACCTCTTTTGAGAGGCTGCCGTAGTTTATCTTGTTCGCATTGACGATGGCTTTGTGAAGCGGAAGTCCGGCTCTCAGCGACTCTGTCAGGTCTCTCAGAAAATTCGGGAACTTTTCTTCCATTTCCTTGATTTCCCTGAATTTTTTATACCGGAAATAGAGGATGGGCGCGGAGATTATGAATGTCGACAATATCACTGCATTTCCTATTATTCCTGCGTCTGCGGTCACTATTCCTATGACCATCAGCACCGCGGAAATGCCTATCGATGCGTACAGAATCTTCTGTGGTGTCATTTGCCGCATAATGTTATTCTCCTGTCGGCGAGGATACTTTGACCAAGAGTATGACCCCTACTGATATCAGCGGGATGAACAAAAAGATTATCAGGGACTGCAGCAGTATTATGTTCCCTCCTGTGCCAGATATGCCCGAGAATATGGACGTCAATATTATAAAAAATATCGCTCCCAGAACAATCGCAGTTAGATACACCTCTATGAAGAGTGTTATCTTTTTTGCGAACTCATTTATCGTCCTCCTATAGTCTCCCATCTGTGTGTTGGATTTCTCGCGCAGATAGATTGCGACATCTCCTCCTGAAGTCGAAGTGGACAATACGCCGTAAAGCATCTCTTTCAATTTTTTTGACGGAGTCCTGTTGACGGCCCTCTGCATCGCAGAATTTATGTCAAGGCCAAGCACATCCATGTCGTTGGTCATCTGCTGGAATTCCTTGGTTATCTCAGGATAGATGCTGTTCTCTGCGAAAATCCTGAAAACCTGATCCAACGGAAGTCTGGTGCCTGCGATCGTCGACAGGTACAATGTCGCAAACGGCAGCATCGCGTCGATTTTTTTTGATTTCTCTGCTATGATGGTGAATGGGTATTTTGTAAACAGATAAAAAATCAGGACTGTTAAAACAGCGGCTACCGTTATAGCCGTCAAAAGGCTGATGAGGACCCCGTGGAATATTATTCCGAAGCTGAACGACAGGATAGGTACCTCAATGAGGAAAAATATGAATGATGTGAAGAGGCACGTGCTGATATATTCCTTGTTCGATGTTTTCATCGCGGCTTTTTTCAAGTTGTCTTTCATGTCAGGAAAAAATTCCGTCAAGCTGCCGCTGAGATTGCCGAAGATTATGTATGCCACTCTTGTATAGAGGCTCACTAACTAGCACCTTGTATGAACGAAATTAACCTTTCCGGATCCCCGTAATAAAGAGAAAAGACTTTGTGCACGTCTTTGTAATTTACGATATTGTTCTGCATCATCCATTCCAGAATCAAGGTTCGCCTTTGGATTTCTTGGCCGATGTATTTAGGAGCAAGTCCGGTGAAATCAGATATCTTCTGGAGCGAGATGCTCTTGCTTGAAATTTCGAATTTGTCGTTCTGAGGATTCCATTTATATATTCTGTTGACCGCGGGCTTTTTATTTTCTGAAAATTCGCCGAGCTCGACCACCTCTGTAACTTTTCTGGTGAACTTGTCCTTGTACTTCATCCTTGCAAGGAAGATCACTATGTCCAGGCTGCTCATCAATCCCGACGGCAGCGAGATGGGCGGTGTTGTGAGCCTGTCAGCCAGGCGGGAAATATTTTCTGCGTGTATAGTTGCCAGGCTCGGATGGCCTGTAGCCATTTGCTGGAATAATACATATGCTTCTTTTCCCCTGACCTCTCCGACTATGATATAGTCTGGACGCTGCCTGAGGCTTTCTCGCAACAGTTCAAACATGTCCACTTCGCCCCTGCCTTCTGTCCCTATGGTCGTTCTCGCGACAACTGGAACCCAGTGCGGATGCGGCAACCTTAATTCTGCAGTATCCTCAATCGATACTATTTTTTTTTCAGGCCGTATGAACAATGACAATACATTTAGCAGTGATGTTTTTCCTGACGCCGTCCCGCCGGACACAAGAATGCTTCTGCCGTAATCTACAACGAACCACAGGAAAGCCAATAAATTCGCGTCCAATGTCCCATACTTTATGAGATTCACGGGTGTCAAAGGCTCTTCAGTGAATTTTCTTATCGTGAAGTTGCTTCCTCTCCTGGCTATATCCGTGCCCAGTGTCGCCTGGATTCTGCTGCCATCAGGAAGAGAACCGTCGAGCAGAGGATCTGAGACCGATATGGATTTCCCTGACAATTGCGCCAACCGTATTATGAATGAATCGAGTTTTTCGTCGTCATCGAAAGATACGTTGGTGATCACTGATCCTATGTCAGGATTCCTGTGGAAAACGAATATAGGTATGCCTACTCCGTCGCAGCTTATATCTTCTATGTCAGGGTCTTGCATCAGCGGCTCCAGTATATCCAATCCAGTGAAATCCCTTGTCATATAATATTTCAGAATTCTTCTTTCATTCTCGCTTATGGACAGGCTGAAAAACTTTAATGCATCGTCCACTTGGTTCTCTAGGAAATCCTTGGCTTCAATCTTCTTTAATTTGGAGAAATCCAGGTCCAGCCTTTGTTCGATCATCTCCTTGACTTTTTTGTACACGTCCTGCATCTTTTCTGTCAGCTTAGGCTGGATGACATTGTAGACATATCTGTTGGTCCCCGCGTCCCAATATATCTGCGCATAAGCGAATATCGATTCATTTTTACCCGGAAGTTTTGGAATCAGGGGATAAGCGAGGGTGACTGCCGAATGGCTTTCTTCATTTTCTGCCGAGACTATTTTCGTTTTTTTGGACAGCTGCGGTATTTCCAATCCGCGAATCTCTGCATGGATTTTGGATTCTGGAATCTGTGACCCTGAAAATCGCTGAATGTTTTTAGGAGACATCTCAGCTTTCTTTTTTTCATCCCCCGGTGTGCCTACCTGGTTTTCTTGTATATCATAATCTGTGTTCGGCTCTTTGGTTTCGGAGTATATCCTCTTGACTTCGTCTGCCGGAATATTCCGCGTGTGGGCCAATTTGTCTATGTCAGAAGGGCTGAGATTTTTATCTGAGCCCATGGCATCTCCTGCCCTTCCTGGAAACTCCTTCATCTTAGTAATTTTATAACCTGCAATAATTTTATGCAACAAAGACGATTTCACAGATTTCATTTTATCACTAAATTATTTTTTGTTCTGTCATACGTTAAATCTATGGGGTTTGAAGACGACACTTGGATACCGCTCAATGACACAGAGTAATTCATGTTGTGCATTGTCGACTCGAGAGTCTTTCCTTCGGTTTCCATCATCAATGTGACACCTGTCCCGCTTGCCAGTTGAAACACGGGATTAACGCCTGCTATGGGCTTTTGGCTGAATTTTAAAGTGACATTGTCGCAGGTCTTGCAGGAATCGATGGCCCGTATGGCCGATGCAGAGAAATGCACTACCGACAAGTCAGCTCCGGAATCTATGATCCGTTTCTTGATCACACTGGACTGGAATTTGAACAGATTTCCAGCAAGCAGAAAGAACCCGAGGCCTATAACGAAAAAAATCGTGAACTGCATTATCAGGGATACAGCTTTCATATAAGTAAGATTTTAATTTTCTTTGTAATTAACGTTTTACCAAGGACCACTTGAGATGTGCTGTCGCCGAAAGTTATCTTTACTGTCTTTCCGGAAGATGTCTCAAGGCCCGCATCCTGCTCGAGGTCTATCATGTATCCTTGCGTGGGCGAGAAAGGGTTGTCGTTCAATTCCCTGAACCAGACCTTGTATTTGATCACATAAAAATTGACGCCTGCGGTCGCCGAGACGCATACAACAGAAGAGCTGTCCTGGCCTGTTGTGCCGACTGATGGCGAAGGGGAGCTTGGAGGGGATGTCCCTGTGCATTGCACGCCAGATGTCAGCGAGGTTGGATTCTGAGTGCCTACAGCAACATTCGACGTCTTGCTGGGAAATGAAAATTCTATAGAATCTTCAGCCACGTTTAATATCCATATGCCGTCTGCGCCGACTGTAAAAGTCCTTGTCCCTCTGTTGTTCGCAACATCTTCTATCATCTTCGGCAAAGAATTCTCGTTGGTCTGGGAGAATCCGTTAAAGACCCTTTCAGTGGTCGAAGCTTCCTGCCTTTTCTGTATCAACGGGCCTCCCCATATGTATGCGGTCGATGTCAATCCGACAGTTATAGTGACTATCATTACAGCGGCTATGATCTCGGATATGCCTTTCTTCATGGAATCAATTATCTCTGTATGGGCCTGAACATGGCCGGCCTTGGCGGAAGCGGCGGAGATTTGAACTTCTTTTCTATCGATTCCAAAAGCCCGGATACATTCTCATCGTTCTCGATTATTTTCTTGTTCGTCTCTATCAGCACATCGAGCTTGTCTACAAGCGGCTGGAACGCGGTCGAGGATATTTGGGTCGATTCTTCGGCAGCCGCAGACCTGATATAAGTGAGAAGCTCGTTGAGATTTCTTGTCACATCGTCCAATTTTCCCGGCAGCTTGGATAATTCAATCCTAAGTGCGTCACTCGACTTGGCGAGCTCGTCTACAATCTCCTGATTCATCCTGATAATTGCAACCAATTCACGGAAGAATTCTCTCACATCCACTCCGCCGCTGGTATTTTCCAATTTGTCTATCCTCCTCTCTAATCTTCTTACCGGTGACATTGGGATTAGCTCAAACTCTTCATCTTCTCGAGTAGACATGTATACTATATTATTTGATTAAGTCGGAATAAAAGCTTTTGAACCAATATTGCTGGAAAGCATCGATTTTGAGGTTAATTTTTATAATTGAGATGGATAACCTACATACACATTTAATTACTGTCTTCTATTATGTCTGAACTCTCTTCTTTTTCTTGCTCGCTCATGTCGTTTTTCTCTTTTCCTTATCGACTCTTCCATTTCTAGTAATTTTGGGTCACTTGGAAGGAACGTGTATCCATGCTCTTTTAAGCCTGCCTGCAGGTTAACTTCGTAATATCTCTGGTTGATTGGTGCATAACCATCTGGAAGACGTCTCCTACTTATAGGAATTACTACATTAGTATCGTCTGGAACTTTCCTCAAGTATTTGATTAAGCTATTTACAGAAAGCGTATCTTTTTCAACAACAAGCACTCGCGGTACCGAATCTGAATATACCCTTACAAGATGTCCTTTTCCTTTATAAGCTATACCAATAACAGACATTATCATAATATTACACGAAAGGTTTAAATTCTATATAATATCTTACTCTTCGTGATCGCCCATTCCAGGAGGCATTCCGCTAGGCATTCCGCCCTTGCTCAACCTGCTAGCAGTGATGACATCGTCTATCCTTAGAATCATATCCGCAGCTTCTGCAGCTGACTTTATCGCCTGCGTCTTTACCTTCAAAGGCTCTACAACGCCTGCTTCAAAAGCGTCCATAATATTTCCATTAAAAACATCTACACCATAAGTAGTCTTCCCCTGGTCATGAGCTGCCCTCAATGAGACCAAAATATCAATAGGATCCAAACCTGCATTCTCAGCCAGGCTTCTAGGAACAACTTCCAACGCGTCAGCAAAAGCCTTGACAGCCAGCTGTTCTCTCCCTGACAATTTTTCTGCAGACTTTCTCAATCTCATTGCGACTTCTGCCTCAGGTGCGCCTGCTCCAGATACAACCTTGCCTACCTCGACAGCCGAAGCGACAGCACCTATGGCATCTTCTATGCTCCTGCCAACTTCATCGACTACGTGATCCGTCGAGCCTCTGACTAGAAGTGTCACAGCTTTTGGATATTTGCATTCTCTTACAAATGTCATGGATTCTCCTGCCACTTTCCTTTCCTCTACGAGTTTCGCATAACCGAGATCTTCTGGAGACAAGTCTTCCAAATTAGAAACAATCCTTCCGCCTGTTGCTTTTGCAAGGGCTTCCATATCTGATTTCTTAACCCTTCTGCATGCCATGACCTTCTTTTTCGCAAGATAATGCTGTGCGATGTCGTCGATGCCTTTCTGGCATATAAGAACTGTCGCACCTGATGCTACAACTTTCTCTACCATATCCTTGAGCATCTTCTGTTCCTGCTCTATGAATGCCTGCATCTGGTCTGGAGACGTTATCCTGATTTCTGCATCAGTCTCTGTTTCCTTCACTTCGAGTGCCACATCCAATAAAACGATCTTCGCATCGTTCACAGTCTTCGGCATTGCAGGATGCACGATTTCCTTATCAATAACTATCCCTCTTACAAGCTCTGTGTCGTCAGAACTTCCGCCGTGTTTCTTTTCTCTTTTAATATTGTCTGTGTCTACATCGACCTTGCCGTCTCGCATTTCAGCGACAGTCTTTACAGCCTCGACGACTAGATCAGCTAATTTTGGTGAAGCCCTTTCGATTGATTTCCCTGACATTGATGTGACAGCGATTTTCTTCAAAGTCTCCCTGTCATCCAAAGAGACCGGCTTGGCGATTTCTTCCATAATTTTCAATGCCTCGTCCTTTGCGATCTTGAATCCTTTTGTTATGACTGTGGGATGGATTTCCTGCTCCAATAATTCCTCAGCCTTCTTCAACAGCTCTCCTGCAAGGATTACAGATGTCGTTGTTCCGTCTCCGACTTCCTCGTTCTGCGTCTTTGCGACCTCGACCATCATCTTTGCTGCAGGATGCTCTATCTCCATTTCCTCTAAAATTGTTACACCGTCGTTTGTTATGACAATGTCACCAATAGAATCAACGAGCATCTTGTCCATTCCTTTCGGACCCAAAGTGGTTCTTACAGCGTCTGCGACTGCCTTTGCTGCAATAATATTATTCTTCTGGGCGTCTCTGCCAGTGGTTCTCATTGCGCCTTCTGGAAGGATTAAAACTGGCTGCCCGCCTAAATTTCCCATCATAGCTTGAACCATTATTTCACCATTTAAAATTTCTATTTAGTATACTTACATACACATATTTAAATCTTTCTGTTAATACTGTTACTATGATATATAGCGATTCTCTTAGAGTGAAGGATGAATTTTTAAATCTACCACAATTCGATGTAGATAAACCAGTTTATCGGCATAAAAGAAATTCAGCTTGGCATGGTAGCACAGCAACGATAGAGCTTTATGAATCTGAAACACACGAGCCTAAATACGTTGCCCTCAAATCTGCAAGGGTCGGTCACTACTTACCTATATGGGAAGAAGGTATACGTTTGCATGCAAACAGAGGAATTCCAGAAATAATAAAACTTTATGGTGTTAATTATCACCAGAATTCTCCAACACTTGTTGAAGAAGCATTGATACCAGAAACTGGATGGAACGCGCTAAAAAATCATATTTACTCTGGCATAGATCGTTCTACACTGCTCAGTACTTTGCAGTTGGTCTGTGGTGCATTGAGAAATATCAGATACAGTGGTCTCAATGATCATTTTGAATCAGACATAGGTGCATTTTTCATAAGAGGAATGGGTAGCGGAATGGAAGTTAGAGTAGTGGACTTCGGTGCCGATTTAGAGAAAATCCCAGAATTACAAATTGATGCGAGGCTTTTGCATATTGTCTCTTATATACTTGCGATGGGGAAAAGATTAGAAGGAACTAATTTACCCAGCTTATATAGTCTGGAACAAGGTACTATAGAAAAGGCAAAGCGGTGTGTAAGCCCTGAATACCATGAACTTCTCTATGCTGCACAAAATGGTGTAGATGGGATGGTGAGTAAACTGAGAACTTTTCATTAGAAAATTTCATTTCTTCAATTCCTTCCTAATCAAATCTGAATTCAGGAAATTCTTTCCTATATTTTTCTAAAAACTTCTTTCGTCTATAATTTTTGATAATTCTCTTGAAGAGTGTAGTTCGGCTAACTCTGGTTCAGAAACAATGGGCACCCCTTCAGCAGACTCTTTGTAAGACCTTTTGGAAATCAACACAGCCTTTGATGAAAGTATACCAGACAGTTGCTTCATTTCATTCAAATCTTTCTTTGCATCTGAAGGCACAGTAGAAAGATTTGTTATCAAAGAGAAATTCTCCTTTCCAATAATCTCAAATGGTGAAGAATGAACAGAAGAATTATCAATTCCTATCCTGGATAATTCCATGCTTACAGATTTTTGGAAATTGTGCTTAGGTTTCAGGTATACGGCTTCAGAATGCCTCATTTCATACGGCAGCGTGAGCTCGACTGACAATATCCGTTCGAGCTTTCTCACAGTTTCCTTTTGGGGGTTCACCCTCTTGCTTTCAATTTCATACATGGCTTTTTTGGATATGCCGGTTTTCAATGCAAGCTCCTCAAGCGTCAATTCGGACTCTTTCCTTTTTTCCTTCAAAGCAAAAGTATTGATATCCTGCGTGTGCCTTCCCTTCGAAGAATGCGTGACAAACATCTCCTCTTCCTCGATCATTGCCTTGAAAAGCTGCGGCGTGGCAACAGGCAGGTCGAATCTTGAATAAACTGTTTCGTCATCCAGATGCTCCCGGTTGTTTCTTTGGGAGATTATAAAAGGGTACGCCGATAGGAAATATGACACTGCCCGCAGGTCCATCGCATGAGACTCGTCCAAGGCGTCCACATTCAGCAAAACCTTCATCAGAAAGAGGTTCTCCCTCTTGGCAACAACGTCAAAAGCGCCATGCGTGACAAATGTCTCGAACTGGTTCTCATGTAGAGTGCTGAGTACCCTGTCCATCAGGATGGTCTTGTCAAACATATTAAATACTTGTCATCGAATAATGATATAAATGCATGGGCGGGTAGCTTAGCCTGGTTTTCTCTTACCAGAGAGAGCAATCGACTTATATGTCGACTAAGCACTAAGAAATCGATAGGTCATGGGTTCAAATCCCATCCTGCCCATTACCTAAAATTTGTAAATAGCCTTCTACATTCCTTCTTGCTTTCTCAGCCAGAGGGGTCAATATTGTTAACCTCGATGTGAATTCTCAAGATATCTCATGGTCGCTACTTCCCATACATTATCTAACTGGTTATCATTTAGACTGGCATAAGCCAATGTCTGAAAGAATGTTGTCTCATAAGGAATAATTACTTCCGCAACTCGACTTTCATGAAATCATGCGCTACTTTGGTGTGTGGAAATACCTTCTTCGCCTTGTCTTCCATTTCCTTTACATCGGCTTTCTTATACCGTCTGCTCAAATGCGTCAGGATCAGTTCCTTGACGTTTGATTTTTTTGCAATCTCTGCAGCTTCTGCAACATCAGCATGATATTTCCCACGGGATTCATCAAGCTCTAAAAATGTCCCGTCATGAATAAGCAAATCTGCATTCTCTGATATTTTTACAACAGTCTCGCACGGCTTTGTGTCGCCTGTATAAACGACTTTCAATCCCTCTTTTTTATCCGCCACCTGGCTTATCTTCACTTTCTTGCCTTGGCATTCGGCTTCCTCCTTCTCCTTGAGCGTATTCAACCATCTTCCTCTTTTCAGACCCAGTTCTTTCAGTTTCTTCAGATCAATTCCCCATGTGTCCTTTTCCTTGAAGCAGTATGCAACGCTAGGAACAGTATGCAATGTAGGTATCGAAAGGACTTCGAAATCTTTGCCTTCGAAGATCTTTGTTATTTCTTCGCCCTCGAACGGCACATTTACTGCATTAATCGGGAACCTCAGGCCGAAATATCCGAGATCAATTATATCTGCGACGAATCTCTCTGCTTCCGGTCCATATATGTTCAGCTCTTTTTTTCTTTTTTCCATGTTCATTGTCTGTATCAGCGGTATCAATCCTGCAAAATGGTCGGCATGCCAGTGTGAGATGAATATGTTGTCTATGTCCATGAAGTTTATCCCGGATATCAGCAACTGCTTTTGGGTCCCTTCACCGCAATCGAACAACAATGTAGACTTCACATCTGTA
>CAZYBR010000023.1:0-12318 GCA_964645905.1 uncultured archaeon | reverse complement strand
TATCTCAGTCTCAAACTTTCCAAGTCTTTCGGCGCATCTGTAGGTATCCTGAAAATCCTGTTGATGTTTCTTGCAAGGTCCTGAGTCTTCTGCTGGTCGCCATGCACGCATATGACCCTGTCAGGCTTTGAAGCAAGATGCCCTACGAACCCGAGCAATTGGTTCTTGTCAGAATGCCCAGACAATCCGTCGATAGTCTCGATCTGCATTTTTATTTCTATAGTCGCAGTCCTTCCGTTTTCCGTGGATACAGGCAGGTCCTTCCATCCTTTCTGTATCCTTCTTCCCAAGCTTCCTTCACTTTGGTACCCTACGAACAATAAAGTATTTGCCGGATTTTCTGCGAGATTGTGTATATGCTGCATCACAGGCCCACCGGTAAGCATACCTGATGTGGAAACGATCACGCACGGCTTGTCTTCCCACGCCTTTTCCCTTTCCTGCTGCGATGCAATCCTTTTGAACATCGGGCTCAGGAAAGGGTCGTCGCCTTGGAAAATTCTTCTTTGCATGTTCCTTCCAAGATATTCCGGATATGCGGTAAAGATGCCGTTCGCGTCCCAGATCATCCCGTCAAGATAAACAGTATGCTGAAAGCCGTTTTCAACTAGTATCGCCATCACTTCCTGCGCCCTTTCGACAGAGAAGCTCGGTATCAAAACTATCCCCCTTCTTTCCATCGTCGCCTCTACAATGTCCATCAATTGCTTTTCAGATTCCGCACGGTTAGGCATGATGTCCTGCGACCCCCCGTATGTCGATTCCATTATCAGGGTCTCGACTCTCTGGAAATCTGTGTATGCAGGATCCAATAATGTCGTCCTTCCGAATTTCTGGTCGAGCGCATAAACAATATTGTGCATCCCTTCGCCTACATGCAAGTGGAGCAACGAACTTCCTAGAATATGGCCCGCATTCTGCAGGGTCAGCCGTATATCCGGCGCGATATCAGACACTTCCCCATATTCCAATGGTATCGCATGTTTTACAGCTTCCTTGATTCCACGAACAGTATACAACGGCGTGGTCGTGCTCTTTTGCATGACGTCGACATAATCAAACCAGAGCAAAGTCGCAAGATCCAATGCAGGTGCGCTCATATACAATGGCCCGGTGAATCCATATTCGTAAAGCATCGGCACCGCACCGACATGGTCCAAGTGCGAATGCGATATAACAACAGCATCCAACTCATTGTAATCAAATTCCTTCGTGTTGAATATCGGAATCAATTCAGAACCTTGAGCACCGGCTTTTATTCCGCAATCGAGAAGCACTTTAGATTTTGGAGTCTCAAGCAAAGCAGAGCTTCTTCCCACTTCCCTCCATCCGCCCAATCCGACTATTCTCACCCAGTCCCTGGTCGATTTCCTGTCGCTGAAGATAGTCTCCCCAACACCGTTTAGGAATTCCTTCCTGAATTTCACTTCGCTGTGGATGACTTTCCTGATGTTCTCAACGATTTCAGATTTTATCGCAGGAACTCTTTCAATCCTAGGCATCCATAATGTCTCTGCCCTGATATTTCTGAAAGTCTCCCCGCCCCTTCCGATGACAAGACCGGGCTTTTGCGCGGCAATTATTACTATGCTCCTTTCAGGCTCAAAATAAATTTCCTTTATCTTCGCGTCTTCCGGCACAAGTTGTTTGATTATTTCTTTTGCAGCGTCCTCGTCCAGAACAAGATTCTTCTCTGGCCTGACCTCGATCCTTTTTTTAATCTGCGATACGACCTGCCTTACAATGTCCTCATGTGCCTTGAAAAATTCGCGGTCCTTCGTGTAGACAATCAGCTCGCTACCTTCCAACTCTACCCTGCTGACTGCGTCTTTCGGCAGCAAGGATTTTACCTTTTCAAGAATTTCCATTTTGATTCACGTTAAGAAAAATAAGATAAGACTACTTCCCGATCCTGTCTATGTCGTATCGTGTTATTTTGACGCCGTCCTTTGTAATCACTGCTATGTCCATCGCCTTTCCGCCTGATCCGATGTCCCTTTCAATCGCTGATTTTATCGCGCGCATCGCCAATTTTGACGCTTCTTCAGTGCTCATGCCATCCTTGTACGCATCTTCCAAGACACCCAGGGCAAACGGGGAGCCTGATCCTGTAGAGAAGAATTTCTTTTCCTCTTCAACTGAGCCCAGAGGATCCAGCGTGTATACATGGCCTCCTGTCGTGTCATGGCCTGCTATGATGAGCTGCACATAATAAGGGTAATATTTGCTTCCCTGCAATATGTTTGCAAGCAAAGTCGACGCACCTTTGATCGAGATTCGTCTTTGGTTTTCTATCGCAAATAATTTCAATTCCGCTTTCATGTACCTCGCCAATGATTCTGCATCGCCTGAAGAACCTGCGATCGTCATTGCAATGTGCTCTTCCAGCTGTATTATCTTTTCAGACTCCTTGCTCGCTATGAGATATCCCATAGTAGACTTGGACTCGGCAGCCAGGACAACACCGTCTTTGCATACGATCCCCATCGTTGTAGTCCCAGTCTTCCTTATCTGCACATTCTTGCTCATTTCTTCGTTTAAGGACATAATAAGAATCAGTTAATTTTAATTCAATGGCTAGGTTTATATAGATTTTGTTCGTGAAAGCTTTGTTTAAATAATCATTTTATCTCTTGAATTTTAACCAGAATTTTAATCTCCGTAAATACGTTTATTCAATTTTTTTACATGACTGTCAAATTTCTCTATTTCTGTAGTTCAGGTCCATCACCGTAATCAACCCGAACAAGACTTCCTTCTTCATCTCTTTTATGAGCCCATTTTTTATTTTCTCCCATTTTATGACCTCGCAAAATGCGACCCGTAATAAATTTATATTTGTATTTCGAGATACTTACCGCTTATATCGGCAGGTTTCTGGAACAAACCGATATAAGCAGAAGCTCGAGCTTCAACCTGAAAAGAATCACTTCTAAAGGGTTATAAGCTTTTGTCTCTCGAATAGATAAAAATGAAGACTAGGCAATTTTTAGATGATGCACATAAAAAGACAAATCGCGTCATTGTGGGAACACAAACAAGCTCTTTTGGGACAGGCGGGAGGTTTAATCACGACTCTTCAAAATTTTATTCGAGTAAAATGTATTCCAACATCAAAAAAAATGAATTGGAATATGGAAAAGAAAACCAAATAAATAAAAATGTTCTAAATAAGCTATTCTGTAAATCCAGCGAAACAATGGAAGAACTTCCAGATAATAGTGTGCATTTGATGGTCACATCACCGCCTTATAACGTCGGAAAAGATTATGACAAAAATCTTTCTTTAGAAGAGTATAGAAAAATGCTTACTAAGGTTTTCAAAGAAACATATCGTGTTCTTGTTGTTGGTGGAAGAGCTTGTATAAATGTCGCTAATCTGGGGAGAAAACCGTATATCCCTCTCCACAGTTTCATAATTGAAGACATGACAAAATTAGGGTTTTTCATGAGGGGTGAGATAATTTGGAACAAGAGTGGCGGAGCAAGCCCTTCTACTGCTTGGGGTAGTTGGTTATCAGCGAAGAACCCAACCCTCAGGGATGTCCACGAATATATTTTAGTTTTCTCCAAAGGGAATAATGGTCGTGAAAATACTGTCGATAAAAGAAGCACTATGACAAAAGACGAGTTTATGGGATTGACAAAAAGTATATGGACATTTTTACCTCAGCAGGCAAGAGCTGTAGGTCATCCAGCACCGTTTCCTGTGGAATTGCCATTAAGAACGATTAAATTGTATACTTTCGAAGGTGATGTTGTCTTAGACCCTTTCATAGGTAGCGGAACAACTGCAATAGCCGCCTTGATGACCGGCAGGCATTTTGTAGGATATGATATAGACAAGGATTACATCAAATTAGCAGAGAATAGAATAAAAAACATATAGGTTCATTCATTCCACATATCGACCCATCTTTTATAAACGTCGTATTTTATATCTTCCTTGATCCAGTTAATCGAAATTTTTAATGTCTTTTCATGTTCTAACATTTTTTGGATTGCATCTCTGCTAAACTCGACTCCCCTTGGATTAGTTCCTGCCTTTGGCATTTTAAGATATTTGTTGCTACCCAATAAATTAAATACTTCTCTCTGAACTTCAACAGGTATTAAAAAGAAGCTGTCTTTTTCCTTTTCCCACCATGTTTGAACGAGAATTATATCGCATTTTGGCTTATAATTTTTGATGAAATTTTTAGAACTTTTAGCGTCTACAGTCCACACTGCTTTAACACCGCCATTTCCTGTTATAGTCTTTATGGACACCTCTTTTCCACCGACTTTTACATCTGTTTCTGGTTCAGTTATTGGTATATCTGTATTGACATTCTCTTCTCCAAATTTGTGAAAAAGCAAAGCACTGACAATCTTTTCCTTCAAAGAACCGACTTCCATACCTATTTTACCAGCTCTGGAACTCTCTATTTCAGCTATCCTGAACAGTTTTGGCAATTTATTCTGGATTTTTAAAACAGTAGATTTGTCTGAAAAGAGTTCAGTCAAATAAACTTCTGACATATAATAGTAATTAAATTTCCTTTAAATTATTCATTTTTTATCTTTGAAACCCAGTTTAACATAGCTTTTTTCCGTCTTTATTCCCCATCGTTTGCCCATAGAATTAAGCCCCCTTTCAATACTACCAGATTTAGTCTTACAACTAGGACAATCTTCGGTAACAATATAAACAGGTTTTCGACCAGAATTCATAACTTTAGCATTAATTTGGGTATCACATTTCGGACAAGTCACTAAAATATCTTCAAGCATAAAAACAAGTATATCCGACCGACTTTTTAAATACTTTCAGGAACACTTAAGCAGAAGGCATTATTTAAACAAGCGTGTTCGCGAAAGCTATTCGATAAATACCATATCGATGCCGGCATCCATGCCAAATCTTAGAATCTTATGCAAGTTTATTTAATAAAATTTATAATAGATTTATGCAAAAACTTGCGCATAAACCTGTTCGTGCTCCCATCAGAACTTTGAATATGCAGGACAGAATTTTAAGAAACATCCATTCAGTCGAAGGGAACCTGGCGCAGAAAATTACAGATTGGGCAGGAAGCATGCTTTTCGCTTATTTTCATGTCATATGGTTCGCATTATGGATTGTCGTGAACCAAGGCATGCTGGAGCCTTACATATACCCTTTTGACGTGTTTCCTTACGGGCTTTTGACCATGGTGGTATCGCTTGAAGCCATCTTCCTCGCGACATTAATAATGATCGCGCAAAACAGGCAGGTCTTGTTAGAGACTTATCGGGAACTTGAGGAACTGCAGGAAGGGAGAGAGGTAAAGGACATACAATACGACCTTGACGATATCAAGAGGGCCTTAGGTTATATCCAGCAGAAGATCGGTCATGCTGAAAAATTGAAACATAATGGAAATGATCGCAAGTAATTGATCAATAAGATTTTGCAAGGTTGGCGTTTGCCTTGGATTTCCTTCCGCAATACACACAATTCGGAACCAGCTTGCCTTGCTCTAAGGGCATGTTGGTTATTTTAAGTCCTGTTTCTTCCTTTATTTTGTTTTCGCAATTTGAATCTTCGCACCAGCCAGACTGGAAGAACCCTTTCTTCACTTTGATTAATTCCTTCAGTTCTTTGTAATTCTCAACTCTGTGCGTATTGTCTTTCACAAATTTTGATGCCTTGTCGAACATGCTCTTTTGAATTGATTCAAGCTCTTTCTCAACTTCCTTTCCCACATTGTCAATTCTAACCAAGCGCTTCGCAGAAGTATCTCTTCGTACAAGAACTACTTGCTTGCTTTTTATGTCGCGAGGCCCGATCTCAATCCTCAATGGGACGCCTTTCAGTTCCCATTCGTTGAATTTCCTGCCGGGAGTCTGGTAGTCCCTATCGTCCAACTTTACTCTAACGTTTTTCAATGCTTTCTCAATTTTCTTTGCTTCCTTCAGAACAGAAGATTTGCTCTTGTCATCCATTATAGGCACGATTACCGCTTGTATAGGTGCAAGCTTAGGAGGCATAACCAATCCTTTGTCATCGGCATGAGCGGCTATCATCACTCCCAATTCCCTTGTGCTTATTGCCCATGTGTTCTGCCAAGCGAACTGATTTTTACCATCCTTGTCCAAGAATTGTATGTTGAACGCTTTTGCGAAATTCTGGCCGTCATTGTGGAAGTCTGGGCCTTGTATGGCCTTGCCGTCAGGCAGAAGATGCTCGATGCTAAATGTCGCCACAGCGCCCGCGAATTTTTCCTTGTCGGTCTTCTTTCCGATTATGCCGGGCAATGCCATGTATTCCTGCGTAATCATCTTGTATATATCTAAAATCTGGTCTCTTTCACCTTCAGCTTCTTCCTTGGTTGAGAATGCTGTATGGCCCTCGTTCCATAAAAATTCCCTGCTTCTTAGAAATGGCGTCGGGTGCTTGAACTCCCACCTCAAGACAGAATTCCATTGGTTAAGTCTGAGAGGCAAATCCCTCCACGACCTTATCCATTTCGGAAAACTGTCGTACATTATTGTCTCTGAAGTTGGCCTTATCGCAAGCCTTTCATCCAATTTTGTATCGCCAGTCTGTGTAACCCATGCAACTTCTGGCGAGAATCCCTCTACATGCTCTTTTTCTTTTTGCAGCAACTTTTCAGGTATGAGCAGCGGGAAATAGACATTTTGTATGCCAATTTCTTTGAATTCTTTATCCACGACTTTTTGTATAGTTTCCCATACAGCATAAGCAGCAGGCCTGAATACCAGACACCCAGAAACAGCACTATAATCAGCAAATTGAGATTTCAAAATTACTTGTGTATACCATTCGTCAAAGTTTTCCGACTTTTTTGTAGTTATCCCCTCTTGTTCAGGCATAATAATTATTTGCAAGATGAGAAATTAAAGAGTAAAAGCAAGTTGTTTACATGACGGTTCGTAATTTTTCACGCCTCTATATACAGGTTCTATTCCATTATGTTCCAATGCTAATTTCAATTTTCCGCTCAACTCACCTATGTCAAACAAGAATAAAGGTACAGGTATTGGAGGAGATTCGGTCAGAACCCTTCTAACCAATGTACTTACTGGGGAACGAAAAAACTTTCCCTTCGACCTACCCCCCACAACAAAATATGTTATATAGCCGTCACATTTTCGTGGATCTATTGCGATAACAGCCAAATCATATACACTGTTTTCATGATAAAGAGACCGTACTAAAAGAGAATCTGTTAAATTTAGCTCATTGATAGGAACCTGATAAGCCGAAGAGTCCATGCTACAACACAAATCTTAATACGATGTCAATACTTAAATCTCTCATTTGTTACTGAGTTAAATAAATTTAGTTACATCTTAGTAGTATGAAAATATCAGTTCTTTCCGATTTGCACTTTGGATACGCGTATAATTCAGAGTTGGAGAATGATTGCTTTGATAATGCAGAAGAAGCTATAGAAAAATCTTTGGAGTCCGACCTGATAATCCTCGGCGGTGATATATTCGACATACGCGCGCCAAAGACGCAGACATGGGGCAAAGCGCTGAAAATCCTGTCAAAGCCGTTGCTGAAGGACAACCCTGGAATAAAATTGGTGGAAACAAATAAAGAACTGAAAGAGATCTCTCGCAGAAGCTTGGATCATATACCGGTCATAGCAATAACGGGAAACCACGAACGCCTCACCAAAGGGGAAGTCAATACAGTCGAAGCTTTGGAGAACGCAGGCCTTGCAATCCAGCTGCATCTGAATACTATAATTTTTGAAAAGGACGGAGTAAAAGTTGCCGTGCATGGCATGTCATCAGTTCCTGAAAGATACGCGAAAGAAGTCTTGGACAAGTGGAATCCCAAGCCGGTCGAGGGATGCGTGAATATTCTGCTGATGCACCAGAGCATCGAGCCATATGTTTATTCGCCATTGGAGCCCCCTAGCCTGAGTTTGTCAAACCTTCCAAAAGGATTTGATGTAATAATTGATGGTCATCTCCATGGGCACGGCATGGAGAAATTGGACGGCACTACTTTGATGATGCCCGGAAGCACGGTAATAACGCAGTTTGAAAAGAATGAAGCGGCAACGCCGAAAGCCATAGGGCAGATAACAATCGGCAACAACATAAATCTCGAATTTCTCCCTTTAGAAAAGACCAGGAAATTTTATTATGAAGAGCTCGTTGTGGAACAGTCAACGCTGACTCTAAGAGAACAGATTGAAAGGGATCTGACCCAGATATTATATTCAAACGAGCACGCAAAAAAACCCGTAATAAGACTGAAGCTCAAAGGAAAGGATACCAACATCCTCGACCAAGATCTGAGGAACGTGGAAAGCAAATTCTCCGACAAGTCAATTTTGATTTTGGTGAAAGAACTCGAGTCTGAAGAATTGGCACAAAAGCGCGAGTTATTGATGAACCTCAGGGAACAGAAGCTTTCGATAGAAGAGCTTGGATTGAACTTGCTCAGAGACAATATGAAAGGATTTGGAATGGAAAACGGGTTTGATTATGAGACAATGTTCCATTTGCTCAGCGAAGACCAGACTGAAAGCGCGATGAATATTTTGCTAGGAGACCAGATGACATTGAAAAGCATGCCGGTGGTTAGATGATAACAAAGGTGGTGTTGAAAAACTGGAGGTCGCATCTTAATTCCACTTTGGATTTTTCCAGCGGGACAAACGCGATGATCGGGATAATGGGCAGCGGAAAAAGCTCTATCCTAAGTGCGATATGCTTCGGATTATTCGGGACAAATCCGGAAATACAGTCTAGAAAATTGAAGTTGGACGAACTGATCATGAACAAGCCGAACATCAAAGACATGGCGGAAGTCGAAGTCTCTTTCAGGCTCGACAATACAAATTATTCTGTAAAGCGCATCATAGAAAAAAGGAAAGGGACGACGTATTCAGAATTAAGGTCCAACGGGAAACTTGTGGAAGCCCCGAGCACGCAGAGAGTCAATGAGCTTGTAGAGAAGACATTGAAGGTCAACTATGACTTGTTCAGCAAGGCGATTTATTCAGAACAGAACGCTCTGGATTATTTCTTGACAATACCCAAAGGCCAGAGGATGAAGAAGATAGACGAGCTCTTGATGATCGATAAGTTTGAGAATGCAAGAGGCAATGTCAGGGCTCTGGCCAATAAGATAGCGGAAAAGAAATCTGCGGTAGAATCCATGCTGGGCAAGGTAAATCTTTCTGATATGCAGCAGACGGCGATCAATATAAGATCTTCATTGGAAAGTGTGATGACTGAAAAAGTCCAACTTGAAAAAGACTTAAAAGAAGTATCAGCTCAGCACGCTGTGATGGAGAATGACTTGGGCATCCTCTACAAGACAAAGGAAAATTTCGAATCATTGAAGCGCGATGAGATAAGCTTGTCAAGCGCCATAAATGAGATCTCATCTTCATTAAAGAAGTTAGAGGATTCATTGAAAGGCGTGGATAAGGGCGCTATAGAATCTAACGTGAAATCTTTCTCGGATGTCATTGAAAAATTGGATCAGGTTTTAGGCGAGCGACAAGAAGAATATAAAAAGATTATAGATCAGTATTCCAAGGCAAAAGCTGAAGCCGACATTTATAGAAAGGAGACGATGGTAAGGCTGAAGAACGAGTTTGAAGAAAAGATACAGCTTCAAAGGGACGCCGAGAAAATAAAGAAAAATATCGGATCGGATACAGACAGGTCGCTTGAGAAGAAGCGGTTGTTTGTTGAGAAATATGTAGGCGAATTGGAGTCTCTCAAGATTAAAATCGAAGACATCTCCGAAATTATAGACCAACTTTCTTCTGTAAAGGCGAAATGTCCTATATGCGAAGCGAAGCTGACCGAGGAAAGAAAAATAATCCTGATAAAGCAGAAAAAAGCCCAGGTCAAGACCCTGCATGAAGAGATGGAGAAAGCTGCAAAACAAAAGCAAATCAGCGAACAAGACCTGAGGGATCTTGAACTTTCAATCAACAAGTTGAACAGGATACTGGATGAGATTAAAGATATCGACAGCCTGAAAAGCAATTTAGAAAACGCCGAACACATATACCAAGTTCTTGAAGAGAGCTCGGTAAAGCTTGAGTCTGAACTGAAAATGATTAGGAATGATGTCGACAAGATGGCCAAGTCGCTGTCGGAGACTAGAGACCAGAAGCAAAGATCCCAGATAATGCTGGCACAAATGATGGAATATCAGGCCAACAACGCCAGAATAAATTCTTTAATGAAGCAGCGGGAAGAAATATCATACCACCTGAAGAAGATGGAGCAAGTTATTTTCGGGCGGGATATCTCATCAATCGAGGCCGAATTGCGGGGTATAGTCGGAAATGAAAAGGAGCTGGCAGCTAAAATATCGTCAATGGCGCAGTTGGTAATTGAAAGGGAATCCAGATTGAAAGAATTGGAGTCTACACTGATGCATGCCAGCAAGGAAAAAGAGAACGTCAAGAAGTTGGAAGATCTGGTCATACAGTTGAAAGTGTTCGAGAAGGCGCTTGAGCAGACGCAGATACAGCTCAGACAGGAGTTCATCACCCTGGTCAATTACTCGATGGACAACCTCTGGAGCACATTGTATCCATATCAGGACTTTACGGGAATAAGGCTGAACATCGATGAAGGCGACTATGTATTGCAACTGCAGTCAAGGAACGAATGGATCAATGTCGAAGGAATAGCTTCCGGCGGCGAGAGAAGCATAGCCGCACTGACGTTAAGAATCGCATTTTCATTGGTATTGGCACCTCAATTGAAGATGCTTGTGCTTGATGAACCAACGGCAAACCTCGATGAGAGTGGCATATCCAAATTAGCAGAAACATTGCGCGAAAGGACAGGTGAGTTCTTGGATCAGATATTCCTAATCACCCATGAGCCTAGATTGGAGGAAGCGATTACAGGTGCTGGGTACAGATTGGAAAGGGACAAGGCATCTGATGGATATACCCAGATTGTTCAGTTAAATTAAATTTTTATGGAGCCAGTCTATGTTATAGGTTCAGGTGGAAGAGAATTTGCTCTAGCAGAAAAGTTCCATAGAGAAGGGCGACACGTGTTTGCTATTCCTGGAAACGATGGCATGCAAAGAGCAGGCTATGCAAATGTCTACAGTTCATCAAATATGAACATTGATGAAAAATTCAAATTCATATCTGGAATTGTGTATCCAAAAAGTTTAATTGTTGTAGGACCTGAAGATTCTTTAGCCGCAGGAATTGTAAATTATCTGAGAAATGATGGTCATTTAGTTTTTGGTCCAACTAAAGAAGCATCTATAGTAGAATCAAGTAAATGCTGGTCATCTGAATTTATGAAAAGAAATGGAATTCCGGCACCAAATTTTTACAACACACAAAGTCGTGATGATGCGCTAGATTATGTCAAAAGAAGGAAATCACCTCTCGTCATAAAAGATGACGGATTAAGACATGGTAAAGGTGTAGTAGTTGCTCACACACTCGAAGAAGCATTGCCTGCATTGAAGATGTCTGACAGGTTGAATATCCAAGATTTGGTCGACATTGACTATGAGTTAAGTGCAATGGCTGTTGTCGATGTGAGAAATAGGAAAGGCAGATTTAGTGGCGACTATAGAATCATGCTTTATTCAATGGATCACAAGCGTCTGTACAACGGAGACAACGGTCCAAATACTGGTGGAATGGGAGCTGTCGCGCCATTGAAATTACCAGAAAGAATAGAAAAGAAAATAATTTCTGATGTGATGGAAAAGACAATTGAAGGATTCGTAAAAGAAAAAATAGAGTTTATTGGTCTGTTGTATCCCGCAATCGCGGTTGACAGAAGAGGGAATGTATTGGTACTGGAATATAATGTCAGGTTCGGCGATCCTGAAACGCAAGTGGTACTTAATCTAATGGAGTCTTCTTTACACGATTATTTGATGGCAGCTACTGTAGGAGAATTGCATACGATGCCACCAATTAGATCTCGCAAAGGTTATTCAGTCATTGTCAATATGACATCTAATGGATATCCGAAATATCCAGTAACAGGATTAACTATCGATGGTTTAGAAGATGATGGTCAGTTGATGGACAGAAATATAACTGTAGTTCATTCAGGAACAATAGCGGTAGATGATATTGGTAAAACTGTTTGGAGAACTGCTGGAGGTAGAGTACTAGGGGTGCTTGTTGGTGGAGCAGATTTGCCTTCAACGATTTCTGAAACATATAGTAATGTTAGAAAAATTCATTTCCCTAGAAATCATCATCGAGATGATATAGGTCAGAAAGCTTTGTCTCTTACATAAACGTTTCTAAATCTTTTTCATCAATCTGCTTAGAATTATTATTGAACTTA
>CAZYBR010000022.1:0-13284 GCA_964645905.1 uncultured archaeon | reverse complement strand
CTAGACTACGAACCCGTATGATAAATACAAACTTTCACTATTTAAAAATATGGAAGAGGAGAACAATCTATGAGGGTAATAGTTTATTCTATCCCAACAGTAAACGGACTCATCGCCATGCAAGATGAGAAAGATTACAGCTTCATATCCGATAAATCTTGGGAATCTTACCTGAAAGAAATTAAAAGTGCAGGGGTGTTCATAATGGGAAGACGCACATATGAAGTAAGCTTAAGAACTGGGGCGTTTCCTTATGACTGTTTGAATGTTGTAATGACCAAGCAGGAAATTGAGAATAAATGGGGTGATAAAGTCATATTCACAGATTTGAAACCAAAGTATGTTTTGGATATGTTGAAAGAGAAAGGATTCAATGAAGTGATGGTTACTGGAGGGCATTTGAGCGCCAGTTTCATGAAAGCAAAGCTTGTTGATGAGATATGGATTGATTTAATGCCACGAGTGTTCACAAATGGTATTAAATTATTTGATGGCGAATATTTTGATGCAAATCTTAAATTATTAGAAGTTAAAAAATTCGGAGAGAATGAGATTCAACTGAGGTACAAAGTGGTTAAGTATCACTAAAAATAGTAATATAGAGAATTTACAGTTAAAATCAATCGTATTTTGCTTCTATTAACTTATACGAGATTTAGGTTACTTCCTCTCCAAAACATGTGGGAAATGACCTCCTACCAAATGAGGATATATAGAATTTGTATAATGTAAATAATAGAAGTGAATATTCATGTGGGAAGAAAAAATCACCGATACGAAATTCGGAAGATTTTTAGGAGGATTCGTCAGTGAAGGTACTCTAGGCGAGACGGGTGCTCTAAAGATAACTAATCAAGACTTGAAATTTATAGATTGTATAGTAAAATCTGCGACTGAACTATTTGGCAACGAGATAAGTACTAATAAACGACCTACACCTGAGCACGTCAAAGATACCTCTAAATGGGCTTTTCATAAATATTTGAGTCGAAAATTTGGCAGATTTTTAATGAAAGAAGTTGGTATAAAACCTGGGAAAAGAATTTTGAATGACGAAGCTTTACCTAATTTTATTTCAGAATGGTTTAAAAGCGGAAAAGATATGTTTAAGTTTAAAGAGTGGATAAAGGCTTATTTTCAAGCTAGATTAAGCGGTGACGGTTGGGTACACATGGAGAAGAGATGGGTAGGTCTAACTAAAGTTAAAGCACTTTCTATTAGCAAAGATTTAGAAAATGAATTGTCAAATCTCTTCTTTAAAGGAAAGAAGACTAGGGAGTATCCGAAGAGTACCATTGAAAAATTGAAATCCGAAGCTAAAAAGGAAATTAATATACCAAGAGAACTAGCTCAGCTTAAAGAAATAATAAGTAAGCTATTTGATATAGTTCCACGTGTTTATTCTGCTGGAATAGGAAGAATATATCTTGATAAGAGGGGAAATAAGTTAATAGTTTCCGGAATATATCACTTGATTATTTCTCCTAAAGAGAATATCTTGAAATTTAGGGATTATATAGGATTTCTAAATATAGACCATAGAAATATTGGGAGATTAAATCAAATTACCGAAAATATAGCGGAGGGAAGATTTGAACTTCCGGCCTCGAGGTTATTGGCCTCGGATTAAATCCGATTGAGCCTCGCGATTAAGCGAAATTTTCTGCACTCCAGGCTGCTCTACCCATATAGGACATTAAGCCTCGCTATGGTTAGCTCCCGCTTTTCTAGTATTACCACTCTATCCTTAAATTATTTAAATAGCCTAAGTATTCTAATGAAAATCCGCCACGATGTCCAAGCCCTTCTTTTCGATGAAATCAACGGCGAGAAAAGAGTCTTCTTGATAAAATTTTATGACGCTACAAAGAAACGAGACACGTGGAGACTAGTCAAAGGCGGTGTTGAAAAAGACGAAACAGATGAACAAGCCATGAAGCGTGAAATAATGGAGGAAGTCACATTGAAAGATGTAAAAATTCTAGAAAAAGTTCATAATTATGAGTTTGATTTCAAAGACACGCATCACATGGTCTCGACATATCTTGTAAAAGGCAACATCAACGAAAAACCAAAATTAAATTGGGACGGCGACAGGGAAATAGTTGAATCGAGATGGGTCTCTCCAGATGAAGCACTGAAGCTTTTATTCTGGGACAATGAGAAGAAGGCAGTCAAACTTTTAAAATAAACCTGCTCTTGCCGGATTTTAATATTCCCCATTTGATCAGGCCTATGCTGTCCAGATGGTCCACATATTCCCTGAACATTCTCTTGGTAAGGGGGGATTCGACAGTGCCGGAATATTTAACATATAATTCGTCGAAACTCATCTTATCATTGCCATTCACTAAATCCAGAATATTTTTTTCCAGATCAGAGACATTCTCTTTCAAAATCTGGGGCTTTGCTTCTTTCACATTCCTCAGGATCTCTTTCACGTGGCCCACTTTCAATTTACTTTCATTGTTCTGCTCTGCTTTTCTTCCCGCATTTATCAGACATTGAAGTCCCACTCTGACATCGCCGTTCTTGTTTATCGCATGGGCAGCAGCAAGAGCCACTACACCTTCCTCTATCGAGGTGAATGCTTCTTCCGCTCTTTCCTGCAGTATGCCCTTCATTTCCTGCAGCGTGTATGCTTTGAATTCTATCTCATCCAGATTCAGCCTGCTCATAATCCTCGATTCCAATTTGGCGAAGACATGCGGATTGTTCGAAATGAAAATCATGCTTATCGGATTCTTTATCTTGCCGTTTAATTCAATCAGGTCGTACAGCAGATTCTGATCCTTGTATATCAGTTGGTCGGCCTCATCGAGGCATATCAGCAGCGATTTGTTCAATTTCTCCAACTTTTCTACCATCCTGCACATTATTTCGTCTTTAGCCCATCCTCTTCTCTGAACAAATGCGCCTAATTTCGAGGCTATTTCTGACAAAACAGAGTTCGATGTATTGAAATCCCAGCAGTTGATGTAGATTGTTTCCATGCCGGAATAATTCTCGAATTCCCTGAAGACATATTTCGCGGAGGCGGTCTTACCCAGTCCTGGCGGGCCGAAAATGAAGATATTGTGTGGCACCTTGCTTTTGGTCACTCTGCTCAGGTTGTCCGCAAGATACTGCGTCTGCGATTCTCTGTAAGGCAGTATATCCGGCAAGTACTCGGGGGAAAGGATTTGCTCATTCTTAAAAAGTTTCGATTGTCCAGTAAAACTTACCATAATAAATTATCTGGAACGATAAGCAGTTATAGACTCAGAAGTCGGCATCAAACCTCTTCTTATTTCTGTAATTTTTGTCCTCTGCGAACCTAAGCTTCTAGCGACATAATCACCGGCTCTTCCGGCATCCATGCTCCCACATGTGAAAATATCTAAAGCAGCATAATTATATTCGGGCCAAGTATGAATTGCTAAGTGAGACTCTGCTATGGAAACTATTCCTGTAACTCCTTGAGGAGAGAATTTATGAAAATAGCTAGATAGAATAATAGCTTCTACTTTTTTCGCAGCTGATAACAGAGTTCTCTTGATGTAAGGTAAATCATCAAGAAGCTTAGGGTCAGCTTCTAGTAGTTCGTATAATAAATGATTTCCCAGTGCCTTTGCGCTATTATTCATTATATAGAAATGGATTTTTTATATAATAAATTTATTTTTTCAATGCATCTTCCAGTTTTCTAATTATTTCTTCCTTACCTCTCTCAACCACATATTGCCCCAAACGCGGGCCCCTGTCGGAATTCAAGATGATGTTGTAAAGAAGCTTGAAGCCTTCCGAGATCTGCAACCCGCTGCTTTTGATTATTTCAAATAATTTTGTTTGAATTTGGTCTGGGCTTGATTCTTTCTCGAGCATATCGACAATATTCTGGATCAGCAATTTGCCTTTTTGGTTTAAAACAACCTGTTTTTTATCTTCTGTTTCGAAATCATTTATCCAATTTTCTACATACGGCATCGATTCTTTAACTTGTCCAGTCTTTGCATTGTAACCCGACTCTTTCAGTTTCTTTACAATGAATCCAATTCTTCCTTCTTCAGGTGCTATCTTTGTGAATTCAATCAGTTTTTCGAATGGCGCCCTTGACGGCTTTTTCTTCGGAATCTTTCCTATCACGCTCAGTTCATAAACTCTTTTTGCATTCACTTTCTCTCTTTCATCCGCATCTTCCGATCCAAAATAGATTCTCTCATGCCTTTCAAAGTCATTATAAACAGCAGGCATATTCTCCTCCTTGAAATCCAGTGCAGTCTCTGGCCTCGTCTTTACTAAAAGGAATCTAAGGATCTGCGGTGGGAACAATTGTGAAATCTCTGCGAAGCTCGCGCCCAACCCTTTTGAAGTGGACATCTTCTTGCCCTCGACTAGGAAAAATTCGTATCCCCGTCCTTCGTCTTCACATGTTGACGGCCACGGTGGCGGATATTTGAAAATCTCGCATGCTATGGCTACTGCAACGGTTCTCGAGCCGCCTTTGGTGAAATGATCCTTTCCTGCTGTCTCTGCCATCACGCCGACTGTCGGCCATTTGGCAGCCCACTCGACTTTCCACGGTAATTTCCCGTTTCCATTATAGGGTGTTATCTCGCCTGAATGCCCGCATCCTTTGGCCCAACTTACCATATCCGGCTTGCAAATATATTTTACAACTTCCCTGTCAGCATCCCACTCATAGGCTACTGTAGTCCCGATCTTCCCGCATTTTTCGCATATAGGGTTAAAGGGCAATTTCTCCGAACCGAGTGATTTGCCGTATATTTTTTTGTATATTTCCTGTATCTTGCCAGAGTTATCCAAAGCTATTTTTATGGTTTTGTTAAAATCCCCTTTTACATACCTGTCGGCAGTGCTCTCCAATTCAGCGTCAATCCCCCATTTGTCAAACAAGTCTGTGCATTGCGCAAAAAAATATGACGCATAACTATCATGGCCCTTTTCCGGTGATGGCACGCCCCTCATCGGGATTCCCAGGAATTTCTCGAATTTTTCTTTAGGTATGTAGACAGGGAGAGAATCAAAAGGATCCATGTCATCGCTGCTTAGGATGAACCTGCCTTTCAATCCCCGGTCGCGCAGGGATTTTGCAATAATGTCATGGATTATCCATCCCCTTGCAGAGCCTATGTGAATTCTGCCTGAAGGAGTCTTCTCATCGTATACTATATACCCGCGGTCTTTGGCGACTTTTTGGAGAATCTTGTTTTCTTTTGCGCGTCTTTGCAGTTCTTCTGCGACCTTGTCTGTCCAGTAGGTGTATTCTTTTTGTTCTTTTCTAACTACCATATAATCTATATGAAAGTCTTAAAAATTAATCCAGATAGGCCAGAGAAAGAGCTGATAGAGCTGGCTGTTGGTGCATTGAGAAATGACGGCATCATGGTATATCCGACCGACACGTTGTATGGTCTGGGATGCAATGCATTGAGCGGTAAAGCCATAAAGAAAGTATATAGTGCAAAAGGCAGGGATTTCAATAAGCCGTTGTCGGTAGCATTCCATTCATTAGAGCAAGCTAAGGATTATGTGCAATTCAGCCCGATTGCTTTGAAACTGGCCAAAAAATTCCTGCCGGGACCATTGACAATAATCCTGCCAAAGAAACACGAATTTCCCAAAGAACTAAATTCTGGCATGAAAAATGTCGGCATTAGAATCCCGGACAGCAAAATCGCACTGGAAATAATCAAAGAATTCGGATATCCTATAACAGCGACAAGCGCCAACATCTCCGGTGAAAACGATCCAGTTACTGCGGGGGATGTTGCGAAGCAAATCGGCGACAAGGTTGATTTGATTGTAGATGGTGGTAAATGCAAACTAAGCAAACCTTCCACAATTATCGATGTGACAAATAAAAAAATTAAGATTATTCGGGAAGGTGTGATAAATAAAAGTATGCTGAAAATCCAATGAGCTCGCTGGGATTTGAACCCAGATCAAAAGCTATCTGCTCTACTATCCGCAAGCTTCCGTCCTATCCAGGTTAGACTACAAGCCCTACGTATCTATAAAAATGTCACTTTTATAAGTTTAATAATCGAAATGTGAGAAGGTCGGTCAGATGGAAGAATTGAAATGCACAAGTTGCGGAATGAACGTCCTCGCTAAGAAGAACTTTGTCAAGCTCATGTGCCCAAAGTGCGGCAAGCTGGAAATCGTGAGATGCAGCACCTGCAAGAGCCTCGGGACAAAGTACACATGCAAGACTTGCGGCTTCGAAGGTCCGTAAGAATGTCCGATGTCATAGTGACTTTCAAGGTCATGCCCACTGGCGTGGATGTTGATTTGGACAAACTGGAAAACGAAATAAATAATTCTGTTTCAGCGAAAAGAATGTCCAGGGAACCAATAGCTTTCGGCCTGGTCGCAATAAACGTCACTGTGCTTGTCGAAGACGAAGGCGGCCAATTGGAATCCGCTGAAAACAAATTGAAAGAAATCGACGGCGTAGGCGGAATAGAAGTGACCGAAATAACCAGGGCGTTCGGTTAGACGATTCCAGAGACAAACAGTTGGTGCCTGTCCTTTTCCTGCAGCTCGTCCATTATCCTTTTCAATATCATCTTCTTCGGATCGCCGACCATGGGGATCCTCTGCTTTATGTCTTCAAAGGTCTCGAAAGGCCTGTTCTTCCTCTCAGATATTATAGCCCATAGATGCTTTTTACCAATTCCAGGCAACAACTCCAAGCTGTGCATCCTTGTAGTCAATGCGATGGATTTATTGAAAAAATCAACGAATCTCTTCTCGTCCTTTATCACAATCTCTTCTAGGACCTCCTGCACTATGTCCTTGGCGTAGCTTGTAAGGTCGCTGAAGTTTATCTTGCTTCTGATGTATTTTACTTGGTCCCTTTTCCCTTCGCCGATGTACAGCTTGTCCTTGGTCTTAACATTGACACCTTCCTTCAATATGACTTCCAGGAGGCTGAAATACTTTTCTCCAAGCCCCTGCACCACCGGTTCCGACCTTCTGTCGCCTGCTTTGCCTGTCGAGAGAAAATCCAATACTATCAAAAACTCGTCTTTGCTTGGCATATCGCACCTACCTAAATATATTTTTTGACAGTATTCAAAACAGCGGTTATCTCTTCATCTGTCAGAGAGGAATAGTCTTTGTTCAAGACGGCTCTGAGGTCGTCCTTGTCTTCCGGAAGAAAATTGACAATGCTTATTACCTGCCTTTCGCGCAGCTTTTCTACCTTCTTAAGTTCTGCTATCAGCTCGTCAGCTGCATTAGTCTCAAGTTTTGAGAACTTGTTGAGAATTTCCAAGCTGTTTTTCTGCTCGTACTTCAGCTCGGCTTCTTTTCCCTTGGCCCCGAGCATTTCTTTAGCTTTCGAGTTTGGTATGAGTTCTTCTGAAATTATTTCCAAAAATATCCCCTTGATGTATTTTATTACTGCAACACAGCCTTAAATAGGCTTCAAGTGCTCTGGCCTTGAAATTATAGATTTGACCATGTTACCGACGTTTATTTCCACGACATAGCTTCTGCCCCTTTTGGCGACTACTTTGCCGATCGCGCCCTTAAATTTCGGATACGGCATGCCTTCCTGGCTGGACGGCTCCATCTCCAATGCCACGTTCTGCCCTACTGAGAATTCCTGCAGGAACTTGGTTATAGCAGGCCTTACCTTTTGGGCGAGCTTGTTTCTCGTCCTTGTCCTGAATCCTTTCGATTTTAGCATCTAATCACTATGTATCTTTATCACACGAATTTAAAAAGTTTCCTTGATTATGAATAAGCCTTCAGTACTATAATGTTATTTTTAATATCCAGTTCTTTTTGCACGTGTGAAGGGTCAATGTCCAATGACAGATTAGTAAAATCTTTTTCTGTAAAAATCACATCTTGTATCATCCAACCCGCACCTGGTTCTATAAATGGTATATCATATGATTCCACCATGATTTCATCAGCCTTGACATCTACAGACACACTTTCCGACTTGATCAGCCCCCTGTTCCATATTGTAAAATTAATGGCAACATTTTTGCCAATTTTCTCCGCTTCGATGACACCAAAATATAAATCCGGCAGGGCTTCTATAGAATAGATGTTTTTGAGAGTCTGCCTCATTTGGTCTGTGATTTTTGCACTGCAATCAACTGTCGGGAACATTACACTTTTGACATCCGATGTATGGGCAAAGCCTAATATATGCCCCAATTCATGAATAACTGTAATCTTATTTTCACATTCATTTGCAGTGGGTGTATATAACATTTCAGCGGATGCAGTCAGATTAAAAAGACCAACATCGTAAGTTGTTAAAAGTGCCTCACCAAGTGTGACTGTTATAGCTGCAGTCTTCTTTTCTTCATACTCTCCTGAAGTGGCATATCTGATTATGAAGTTAGCTTTTTGCGCATCGTCTACTTCCACGAATTTAATCAAATCAGTGGCTTCTTTATTCCAAGTATCTATTCCATCCCTGATAGTTTGTAGAGTGCTGTTCTCCTTTATTTTCGAATAAAATGTTACCGTGCTGGAATTCCACCTAACCTTTTCATAGATCATTTTGTGAGGTATATCTACTGTTATCGGCTCTAGAGTATAGTCTAAAGGATTCAGATTTATTTTTCTAGCATCTGTTGGCAGTTTTTCTGGTATATTCTCCTGTCCATATGTCACGTTTTCTAATTGTTGGCCAATGCAACCCGAAATAGAAATAACTCCAATCAAAATTAATGGAAACAGAAAACCTTTCATGATAATCTTCTATTTATTATGCAACACTTATATTATCAGAAATATAATAATAAGCAATGAACTAATCTTTACCTGTCCAGATTTTTGTCACATCTAGTTTGGATTATATATAGGTTGCAATATTTAAAAAGATAAATAAATCCTAATACTTGGCAAGTCGCAATAGCACGGTTTTGTCCCTCTTTATTATCCGTTTCATCGTTTTCTCTACAAATTCGTTTCTTGCCACTCTATCCTTCTTTTTAACCATTTTTCAACACCCTTTAATGTTATATTATCATTGACACATCTTAAAATAACATCCTCCAGCTCTTTATTTGAAATTGTGACTTTTCTATCGTTAAGCTCCATAAAAACTTTGAAGCCTGAGAAAGCAGTCCTTTTATTTCCTTCACTAAACGGCTGTAGGTTTGGTATATCATGCAATAAAACGGCTGCTTTTTTGACTAGGGTTTCGGCCTTTTCATGTTTATGTATTATTACATTCAGCTTGTACTTGGAAAGTGTGTCAGGTTCTTCACCACTAATTTTAACTAAATTGAAATGTATTTTCATTAAATCTTCTTTTGTCAGATTTTGCATATAATCAGATATTAGTAACTAACCTTTACCTGTCCAAATCTTTATCACATCTAAACTTAGCTTTTTAACTTTGTTGTTTATCAGTTCGCTGACATTCGGTTGCGTCCTACCTTCATCGCCGCTTATCAGTTCCTTTATGTAAAGACCGGCCTCGGAAGTCACCTTGAATTCCATCTTTTTGTCACCTACCACTTTATACGAGAATTTTTTCACATGTCTCTTCCTCGTCTTGTTCGCGCGCCTGTGCGCCACGCGCAATGGGGTCTGCTGCAAGATAGGATTTTCGGATATGGCCTTTAGGTTTTTCAACAATTTTCTGTCGATCTTGTCCTTGAATTCCACGTCCACAAAATAAGTTTTGTCAATTCTATCAGTCTTCAATTTTATTATTGCGTCCCTATCAGCGAACTTTAATGATTTCACATTCACTTTTTTAGATTTGTTTATTTTCTTTTCCATCCCTTTGAGATTAATTTTCCTTTTTAGAGGCTTGACCATTTCTACTACAAATGGCCTCCATCCGAGATTTCTCGCGTCTATGTCTTCTCGGCCCGAACCATGGAAAGAAGAACTCCTGCTCCCTGCAGCTTTCAAAATAGGTGCATCGATTATTTCTTGTATAGATGTTTTGTACAGCTTGCCTTCACCCCTGCAGACTTTACATCCTTTGCCGTTGCATTCTCTGCATACCCATTTAGTCTGTGGTATGCCTCTGGCCTTCTTTTGATATTCTCCATAAATGAACAGGCTTTTTACCTGCGCCTTTACGACGCCCGTATTCAGATCTATAATTACTGTGACATCAGGACCTTTCAAATCAAAATGCTTACCGGTTAATTTCTCGACTTTCTTCCCGACTTCTCGGTTCACTTCCGATTTGAGCGTCTCGACATCTTCTATGCCTATTTTTTCCCATAGGTTCTCCTGTTTTCTTTCAAGCTCGTTTGAGGCTATAGTTCCGATCAGAAACGTTTTGAATTCTAGTCCTTTTGTTTTTTTGACAATCTCATTCGCCACTTTGTTTATCCCGTCTTCGAAGAAATTGTTGCAAAGAAAACATACATCAGGTTCCTTTATCTCCTTTTTAGTCAAGTTTTTTGCATATTCTCTCAAGACTTTTCCGCGTTCAGCATTAGTAAGACCGTGTCCTGCCATACCCCATTGGCGGCCAAGGCAGTTGTCACATACGTCATTTTTCAGGATCTCCAATAATTTTTCCTTGTTTTTATTTTCTTCTAGAATTTCTATAGGGAATTTCATAAAATCATATCAATAATAGCCATTTACATCTTAAATCCGAATTGCTGGGCCAGTTTCTTCATTTCCCCTCTCTGCATACCTTTCATCCCGCCCAATGATCGCACCATTTTCTTTGTCTGATTATACTGATTGATCAATTCTCTTACCTCGTTTTCACTTTTACCAGAACCTTTAACAATTCTAATGATTCTTGTGCTTGTCAATATCTCTGGATTCTCTCTTTCTTTTTTCGTCATAGACTGAATAATTATCCTATATGACTTCATTTTTTCCTCCTGTTTCTTTAAAAGATCTTCTGGTATTTTCATCATTCCCATCCCTGGTATCATGCTCGTTATCTGCGACAGCGGACCCATTTTTTGCATTCCCTCTATTTGGTCCATGAAGTCTTGCAGCGTGAACTTGCCCTCCACGATTCTTTCCATAGAGTCTTTCTTGATGTCGACTTCCTTCGCTTTTTCCAACAGCGTCTCCATGTCACCCAGCCCAAGCAAGCGGGAAACAAATCTTTCAGGGTTGTATAATTCAAAATCCTCTAGCTTTTCGCCGGTTCCGATGAACTTTACCTTCGCACCCGTTATGCTTGTTGCAGCAAGCGCGCCTCCTGCCTTTGCAGTCCCGTCCATTTTCGATATTATAACTCCGGTGACCCCCACCAACTTGTGGAATTCTTCTGCCTGCACCTTTGCAATCTTACCTAAATCAGCTGGTATTACAAGCAAGACTTCATCTGGTTTTATCATCCCGGATAATTTCTTCAATTCTTCAGCGAGCTCCTTATCCAATGCGTTTCTTCCTGCAGTGTCAAAAATAATGACATCGTAATTCTCGTATTTTCTCAACGCCTCTTCCACAGCCGAATACGGATTCTTAGTCGACATGTCCACATGGACAGAAACACCTATCTGTTTTCCTATCTGCTGCAGTTGTTGCGTCGCAGCAGGACGATAGTAATCTAACCCAACTAGTGCAGGCTTCAATCCCTGCTTCAAGAAATAACGTCCCAACTTTCCTATTGTTGTAGTTTTTCCCGAACCAAACAACCCGACTATCATAATTCTTTTTTTACCGAGCAATTCTGACGGCTTGCCGCCAAGCATTCTGACCAGTTCTTCATAAATGACTTTCAAAACATGTTCTCTTAGTGTAAGTCCCGTAGGAATTTTATCTTGCAAACATCTTTTGCTTATTTCATCGACGAGATTGTTGGTCAATTGAATATCTACGTCGGATTCGAGAAGAATCCTTTTCATGTCAACTAGAATTTCTTCAACGGCCGCTTTATCGAGCGCACTTCCAGTGACAAGTTTTCTTATCAATCCGCCCAGACCTTTCGCTAGATTATCAAACATAATTACTCACTTAAACTCTGTATCATGGAAATACTTATATCTGTCAGATTTCGAACAACTTTATCAGCTTCTACAGTATCATTCCCATTATTCCAATCTATCCAAATACATTTCATATTCGCTCTTTTAGCAGCTGTAATTCCCAGTTTTCCATCCTCTATAACTAGACATTCATTTGGGGTGACTCTCAATTTCCTTGAGGTCAATAGAAATATGTCAGGATTCGGTTTGCCTAACTTTACTTCATATGAACTTGTTATTGAATCGAATCGGTTTCTTATATTAAGTTCGGATAATACAAGTTCTATAAATTCTTTCCTTGACGCAGAAGCTACTCCCAATTTACATTTGATATCTTTTAATTCTTTTACAAGTTCATTTATTCCGTCAATACCCGAAATTTTACCTTTCGCGTGCTTAAGCAACTTATCCCATTTTTCTTCTATAATTTCATCAACATTTACTTTCTTACCAAATTTGTCAAAAACAGTTTTGAAAAATTCTTTATCAGACATTCCTGCGTATTTTTCAGTTATTTCTTTTGGACTAAGTAAGATTCCATTAGACTTGAAGATTTTAGATTCAATTTCAGAATGAAAGTTGTTCGTATCTGATATGACGCCGTCCATATCAAAAATCACGGCTTTTATCATTCATACACCAACTAAATTATCAACAAATTCCCTAGCATTAAACTTTGCCATATTTTCATATTCCTGACCGTTGCACAAGAACAATATTGGCTTTTTCAGCTCGTGCGTTACTGATAAAATTGCACCGCCCTTTTCATTAACATCAACTTTCGTGAAAATAACGGCATCGATTCCCACTTGGTTGAATGTCCTTGCTTGCAAAACAGCATCGTTGCCGGTCATGGAGTCTATCACGAGTATTTTCAAGTCAGGCTTGTTGACGCGGATTATTTTTTTCATTTCATCTAAAAGGTCAGAATTTGTATGCACTCTACCGGCAGTGTCTGCAAGAACGAAATTAATCCCCTTTGATTTCGCATGTTCTATCGAATCGTAGATTACAGCAGCTGGGTCTGCGCCGTAGGTATGTTTGATTACCGGAACTTTTATTCTATTGGCATGCTCTTCCAATTGCTCAAGCGATGCGGCACGGAAAGTATCACCTGCGGCAAATACACAAGAATAATTCTGGTCCACTAACCATTTTCCGAGTTTAGCCAATGTAGTCGTCTTGCCCGCGCCGTTGAAACCCAGGAACAATATCACATAAGGCTTTTTCGATTTTCCGTTTTCAATTATGTCCACGTTCGGCACATTCAAGATGTCAATCAGGCTGTTCTTCAATCTGTTGATAATTACATCCTTGACTTCTCCCCTTCTGACTTCCATCTCCA